>JAYTLP010000610.1:0-6808 GCA_043729375.1 Myxococcales bacterium | reverse complement strand
GCACGCCCCGGTCGGCGTCCAGGCCGGACGGCACGTCTACGGCCACGATCGGGGTCTCGTGCGCGTTCATGCGCTCGATGGCGACTGCCGCATTACCCTCGATCGCACGGGACAGCCCCGTGCCGAAGAGCGCATCGACGAGCACCGCGTGGGGATACGATGCGAGCGCGCGGTCGAGCGCCGGGAGCCCCCACGAGACGTCCTTGCACGTCGGAAGGCACGCCCTCGCGTCTGCGCTCAGCTTCGCTTCGTCCCCGATGACGACGACGACCGCATGCAACCCGCGCGCAACGAGGCTGCGTGCCGCGACGACCCCGTCGGCGCCGTTGTTTCCGGTGCCCGCGACGACGACGAAGTGGTCGCCGTGCTGCTCGGCTTCCGCAGCCACGGCGCGCCCCGCGGTCTCCATCAGCGAGAGCGAGGGGACGCCGACGACGTCGATGGTGTGCCGATCGAACTCGCGCATCTGCGCGGCAGTGACGAGCGGGTGCATGCGGTCTACCCTTCCGACTCGGCGACTACCACGGCCACGGCCGCGTCGGCTGCGTGCGTGAGCGAGACGTGCATGTTCCGCACACCGAGCGCGGCGACAGCCGTGGCGGCGGCGCCGTGGAGCCGGAGCCGGGGACGACCGTCGGGCTCCTTGACGACCTCCACGTCGTGCCAGCTCTGACCGCGCAGCACCGGGCACGCCTTGACGGCCGCTTCCTTCGCGGCGAAGCGTGCCGCGTAGTGCTGTGCGGGGCTCTGCGAGACGTTACAGTCGGCGCGTTCTCCGTCGGTGAACACGCGCGCCTCGAAGCGACCGTGGTGCCGTTCGAGCGCGTCTTTCATCCGGGAGATCGGGCACAGATCGATGCCCACGCCGACGATCATGCGCGCGCTTCCATCATCGCAACGCGCATCTCGCGGACCGCGCGCTCCATGCCGACGAGCACGGCGCGCGCGACGACGGCGTGCCCGATATTGAGCTCGACGATCGCGCCGATCGCCGCGACGGGACCCACGTTGCCGTAGTCGAGACCGTGCCCGGCCGCGACGTGCAGCCCCAGCGCGTGACCCAGCTCGGCGGCGCTGCGCAGGCGCGCGAGCTCGGAGGCCGCAGCGCCGTAAGCCTCGTCGCGTGGCGTCCACGCCTCGCAGTATTCTCCCGTGTGCAGCTCGATCCTCGAGCAGCCGAGCGCGTGGCTCCCGCGCACCGCAGCGTCAGTCGGATCGATGAACAGACTGACCGGGATGCCGGCGGCCACGAGCGCACGCACGGCCCTGGCCGTCGCGGCGGAGGTGACATCGAGGCCCCCCTCGGTGGTGCGCTCCTCGCGCTTCTCGGGCACGAGAGTCACCACATCCGGTTTGGTGCGGAGCGCGATGCTGACCATCTCGTCGGTGGCAGCCATCTCGAGGTTGAGCACGCCGCGGCAGGTCTCGCGGATCACAGTGACGTCGCGATCCTGGATGTGCCGACGGTCCTCGCGCAGGTGAATGGTGATGCCGTCGGCGCCCGCCAGCTCGGACAGCGACGCAGCCCAAGACGGATCGGGGTAGCGCGTCCCGCGCGCCTGCCGCAGGGTGGCGACGTGATCGACGTTGATGTGGAGTTTCATGGGCACTTGGGGTCTGGTGTGCAGGTGCCCGCGACGGCGCCTTCGAAGCAGCAGTTGTTGCCCAGGCAGACACCGGACGGGCACGCCGGGGTGCAGGAGCAGCCGCCGGAGACGGGGACCGACATATCCACGGGTGTGCCGCCCGCATCGATCACGCCACCCGAACACGAGCCGGCGACACAGCTGCCGGCAGCCGCGCAGGCGATACCGCAGCCGCCGCAGTTGTTGATGTCGGCGTTCAGGCTCTTGCAGCCATTGTCGCCACAACAGCTCTGGCCCTGACCGCAGGCAGACCCCGTCGGTGGACAGCCGCACGATGCACTCACGCACGCCGTGCCTGCGCCGCAGATGACGTTGCAGCCGCCGCAGTTCTTGGAGTCGCTGGTCGTGTCGATGCACGCGCTGCCGCAGCAGGTGCCGACGCAGAAGGAGGGGTTGTCGGGGCAGATGTGCTGCTGCTGCTTCGGCGCAGACGCCGAGGTGCCGCCGCTCGCGCAGCCGCTCGCGGCCACGAGCAGGCACAGGGCGAAAGCCTTCATAATCACCCGCACCCGCGCTCGAGCGCTCGGCCGATCTCCTCGGCGTAGCTGCGGATGACGACCTCGTCGGGTCCTTCGACCATGACGCGCGCCTTGTGCTCGGTGCCGGAGTAGCGCACGAGCACGCGGCCGTCCTTGCCGAGCTTGGCCTCGACCTGCGCGACGAGCTTGGTCACTTCGCTCAGCGTCTCGAGCGGGCGCTTCTCGCGCACCTTCAGGTTCACCAGGACCTGCGGGTAGCGCGTCATCACACGACGCAGCTCCGACAGCGGCTTGCCACTCTCGAGCATCACGGCGAGCACCTGCAGCGCCGCGAGCACGCCGTCTCCCGTGGTCATGTGGTCGAGGAAGACGAGGTGGCCCGACTGCTCTCCGCCGAAGTTGTAGCCGTGCTTCCGCATCTCCTCGACGACGTAGCGATCGCCGACCGAGGTGCGCACGAGCTTGCCGCCTGCACCGTCGATCGCGCGCTCGAGCCCGAGGTTCGACATGACTGTCGCAACGACGGTGTCCTTCTTCAGCTCCTTGCGCTCGAGCATGCGCAGCCCGACCATCGCCATCACGGTGTCGCCGTCGACCTCTTCGCCGTTCTCGTCGGCGATGATCACGCGATCGGCGTCGCCATCGACCGCGATGCCGATGTTGGCGCGGTAGCGCTTCACCATCTCGCACATCTTGCCGGGGTGCAGCGCGCCGCAGTCCTCGTTGATGTTGGTGCCATTCGGCTCGTCTCCTGCCTGGATCACCTCGGCGCCCAGCTCCGAGAACACCCACGGCGCGACCTTGTAGGCGGCTCCGTTGGCGGTGTCGACGACGATGCGCAGGCCGTCGAGCGTGAGGTGGCGTGGAAAGACGCTCTTGAGAAAGACCGTGTAGCGACCGCGCGAGTCCTCGATCTTGGTGGCGCGGCCGATGTGCGCGGATGACGGCGTGTGCTTGTCGAGCTCCGTGCCGGTGATGAGCTCCTCGAGGTGCATCTCGACATCGTCGGGCAGCTTGAAGCCGTCGGCCGCGAAGATCTTGATGCCGTTGTCCTGGTAGGGATTGTGCGATGCGGAGATGACGATGCCGGCATCGGCGCGCATCGAGGACGTGATGAACGCGATGCCCGGCGTGGGCAGGGGGCCGCAGATCATCACATCGGCGCCCATGGAGCAGATCCCGGCCGCGATGGCCTGCTCGAACATGTAGCCGGAGAGCCGCGTGTCCTTGCCGATGACGATGCGGCCTCGACGCGATTTGTGGCGGAAGTGGTAGGCGACGGCCCGCCCCAGGCGCATCGCCGTCTCGGGGGTCATGGGCTCGACGTTCGCGACCCCGCGCACACCGTCGGTTCCAAAGAGTCTTCGTGAAGTTCCAGCTGTGGCCATCTCGGTCGACAGCTTACTCCCGGTGGTGCCGGGTAGAAAGCAGCGCGGTGTCGGGGCGGACCTCGGCTGCGACCCCAGACGGCAGGCCGGTCACGTCGATGCGTTTCTTGCTGAGCGCGGGCGGGCGGCCGTCCTCGAGGCGCGCGTCGACGACGAGCTGCAGCGACGTGGGGGAGACGCGCCTCACGAGATCGAACGGGCCGCGGAGGATGACCGTGGCCGACGGCGGGTCGACGTCTCCATCGAGGTGCGCGAGCCCGACCAACCGGACCTTCACGGCTTCGATTGTGCGCTCGACGATCGCCGGTCGGACGTCGGCCGTGATGGTGACCGAGCCGGCGCCGAGGTACTGCACCGTGCGGGGCGGCGCCTCGAGCGAGACGCTGTCGCGCACCGCGCCGGTGGCGTCCTCGATGCGGAACGGTCGCGTCGTGACGCGTTCGATGTGCGCGACGATCCGCCTCGGCCCGGCGATCCGAACGTGGTCGGGCTCGACGGTGATGGCCGAGACGCGGAAACCGTCGCGGGGCTGACCTTCGAGGAGCGGCTGGACCGGTACGTCGCGCTCGGCGCGCGGCTCGAAGTCGAGCTTGGTCTGGGTGGGCATCATCGACACGACCCGCAGCCCGGGCGGGAGGCTGACCATGCTCTCGGAGAAGTGCAGCACCGTCTCCTTCGTGTGCGACAGATCGATGCGGATGGGCTCGAGCTCACGCTCGTCGAGCGTCTGGATCTTCGTCCAGGGCCCGCGGATCGCGAGCTTCACCTCGGACACGGGATCAGACACGAGCACGCGATCGGTCGGCAACGTGTAGATGACGCGGACGAACACGCCGGTGGCCGAGTCCTTGTCGCTGCGCACCACCGCGAACAGCGCAATGGAGATGACGAGCGCGATGAGCTTGAGCGGGATGTCGTGGGTCAAGATCCGCCAGATCGTCGCGCGCATCAGTGATCACCCGAGCCCGGAGGGACGACGGGCAGCCCGGCATTCACCTCCACGTCGGCCGCGCTGGTTGTGGAACCGTCGTCCTCGTCTGCCTCGGGCCGCGGCAGGCGAACGACGGAGACTTGCTGGCTCGGCTTCGTGGCGCGCACCGCCTCGTGCGCGCCGGTCTTGCGCGCGACGTCGTATTGCCCCGTCTTGCGCATGGACTGCGTGGCAGTACGCTTGCGCTGCCGCGCAAGCTTGTTGTCCTTCTGGAACAGGCCGAGCAGCGCCTTGCGCAGCGTGGCCGCATCCAGGTCGCGCGCCACGTTGCCGCCGAAGCACAGCGAGATGGTGCCTCGCTCCTCCGAGACCACGACCGAAACGGCGTCGGTCTCCTCGGTGACACCGATTGCCGCCCGGTGCCGCGTGCCCAGCGCCTTGTCGAGCCGTGCGTTGGCCGACAGCGGCAGCACCGCGGCCGCCTGCGAGATGCGCAGCTCCTTGATGATCACCGCGCCATCGTGGAGCTTGTTCTCCGCGTTGGGCAGAAAGATGGCGACCAGCAGCTCCTCGGACACCTTGGCGCGGATCTCGATGCCCTGCTCCGTCAAGTGGTCGACGAGATCGGCGTCTCGCTCGATGACGATGAGCGCGCCCGTGCGCAGGAGCGCGAGCCGCTCGGCCGCCCTGATGACCTCCTCGAACACCTCGGTTCGTTCGTACGTGCGCGACGTGAGCCACAGCGCCTGCCCGAGGCGCATGAGCGCGCGGCGCAGGTCGTGCTGAAACACGACGATGAGGAACACGATGGTGAAGCTGAGCGCGTGATCGAGGAGCCACGACAGCGTGGTGAGCTCGAGCAGCTTCGCAGCGAAGATGGCCGCACCGACTGTGGTGAGCCCCAACAGCATTTGCGCCGCGCGCGTTCCGCGGAGCAGCCGGAGGACCCGGTAGACGATGTACTGCACGACCAGTACGTCGAGCGACGTGACCACGGCCTCGCGCGGCGTCAGCGCGTGTACCCACTCCAGCGCATTCGACAGCACGCGACCATGGTAGCAGCGACCAAGGTCAACGCGGCTTCGGAATGCGGTGCGGGTCGTCGTGGCGCGGGAGCACGCGCGCAGACTATGTTTCAGGGATGCGCAAACCATCGCCAGCGTTCGGATCGGGCGTCGGCCTCGCGCTCGCCGCCGCCGTGGCGTTCGGCGTGACCACGCCGGTCATCGCGCGGTGCGGGGTCAGCGCGCTGACGACAGCCGCCGCGCTGTATGCCGGCGCCTTCGTGGCGGCGCTCGTGCTGCGCCTCGTGACGAAGCCGGCCGGCGGGGCCGTGGAGCGGCGACACGTGGGCCGGCTCGTGGTGGCAGGCGTCGTCGGTGCCGCGCTCGCGCCGACACTGCTCGCGTGGGGCCTCTCCCGCACGGGCGCTGTCACAGGGTCGCTGCTTCTCTGCGGCGAGCCGATCTTCACGGCCCTCATCGCGTGGCGCGTCTTCGGGGAGCCCACCGGTCGTCGCTTCGTCGCCGCGCTGCTCCTCATGATCGTCGCGAGCGTGCTCCTGGTTGCGGGGCCCGTGCACCTGGCCGGGGGTCTCGGCCTGCTGGCGCTCGTTGCTGCGACGCTGTGCTGGGCGGTGGACAATACCGTGTCACGCGGCCTTGGCGAGCAGGACCCGCTGACGCTCGTGCAGATGAAGGGACTCATCGGGGCGGTGCTCACGGCGGTGCTCGCCCTCCTGACGCACGCCACTCTGCCCACCACACGGGCCCTGCTCGCGCTGCTCGCGTGCGGCGCGATCGGCTACGGCCTCAGCCTGAGGCTGTACCTCGAGGCCCAGCGGCGCATCGGCGCGGGCCGCACCGGGTCCGTGTTCGCGGTGGCGCCCTTCATCGGTGCGGGCCTCGCCTACGCGCTCGGCGAGCGGGCGCCCGTGCTGCGATCGCTCGGAGCGGCGGTGCTCTTCGGCATAGCCGTGTACCTGCACCTCACCGAGAAGCACCACCACAGGCACCGCCACGAGCCGCTCGACCACGAGCACCCGCATACGCACGACGATGGTCACCACGACCACGTGCACACGTTGCAGGTCGCGGGCACGCACAGCCACCCGCACCACCACGAAGCGAAGGTGCACGACCACGACCACGCGCCTGACCTGCATCACCACCACAGGCACTGAGCAAAGGCCTCAGCGCGACAGTCGCAGCGCCCGCGCGACGCGCAGGGCCCGCGCCTGCCGCGGGACATCGTGCACGCGGATGACGTCGGCGCCGTTCCACACTGCGATCGCGTTTGCCGCTGCTGTCGTTTCCTCGCGCTCGTGCGTCGGTGCTGCACCGCCGACCTCGGCGAGAAATCGCT
>JAYTLP010000609.1:0-5504 GCA_043729375.1 Myxococcales bacterium | reverse complement strand
TCGTCGGCAGGAACATGCCGACGCCAACCCCGAAGACGACGTTCTGGACGAAGCGGCTCGAGAACGTGCTGGACGGCGGGACCGCGACGGGGTCCGGCTGCAGCGCACGATCGGCCGGCTCGTACTTGTCGGCAAAGAGGTAGTCCTTGAGGTAAGCGTGGATGACGAGCCACTTCGTGAGGAAGAGGCGCGTACCGACCCCGATGTGCCCCTGCACGAGAAAGCTTGTGGCGTTCTTGTCGGCCGGGTTACGCGAGATCCACTGCGACTCCATCGCGCCGACGCCGGCCTCGATGTAGGCCTCCCACTGGAGGATGTAGCGATTGAAGAGCGCGTACTTGCCGTAGACGGGCACGTACGAGAAGTCGAGCGAGGCGTTCCAGAAGTAGCGGTTGATCGACGGAAGGACGCGGTCCTGGATGCCGCGGATCGTGTAGTGGTCGAGCAGCTGCGGCTGGAGGTAGTTGGCCTCGATACCGACCGCCAGCGTCTCCGAAAGGAAGTAGTTGACGATGCCGCCGAAGCCGTGGGTGCGCACCAGCGTGTTCGCGATGCTCACGTTGTACGTGGGGACGAGCTCCACGCGGTGGTACTTGAGGATCGGCCGGCGCGGAACGACCAGGATGTCCTTCCACTGAAGGGAACCGAGCTCCCCCTTCTTGCCGGAGGGCTCTGCCGTGGCCTTGACCGTGCCGCTGTCCGACGGGGGACCGCTGGCGTCGGTGGGAGGACCACTGACATCCGGCGGCGGCGACGAGGTGTCCGCAGGCGGTGGCGTGGCGGGCTCTTCACCGGGTGGGGTGGGCTCCTGAGCGTGCAGGGTGAGAGGCCCAGCGACGAGGCCCGCACCCACGCACAGGGCGATGAAGGTCGCCCGCACATCCGATCGTTTCATGCACACCTCGCGTCAGACACGCGACTGCCATCACGGAACCCCCAGGTGGGGGCCCGACCTGCCGCCGAAAAAGCGTTATGTTTCATATAATTACAGTCAGTTTTCAAAAGTCTGCAGAATATAACATGTGGATTTTTCATCGATCAAGAAAAAACCCCGCTTTACCGACGCTGTGCGTGTGGTGCCTTCATTGCCTGCGATGTGTGATCTACTCCACCCACGCGGCGAACGGCACGCTACCACAAGGTCGGCACCGCGCGTCACGACGTTCTGCCGGCTTCTTCGATGGCTTCATCGAAAAGCGCGGAGACAAACTCGTCCGGGTCGAAGGCGCGGAGGTCGTCGACCTGCTCGCCCACGCCGACGAAGCGCACCGGCACGCCCAGCTCCTCGCAGATGCCGAGGATGACGCCGCCCTTGGCCGTGCCGTCGAGCTTCGTGAGCACGATGCCCGTGACCTGCACGGCCTCCTTGAAGAGCGTGGCCTGGGAGATGGCGTTCTGGCCGTTCGTCGCGTCGAGGACGAGCAGCGTCTCGTGCGGCGCATCGGGCATGGCCTTCTTGATGACGCGGCGGACCTTCTCGAGCTCCTGCATGAGCTCGGTCTTGGTCTGCAGACGCCCGGCGGTGTCGGCGATGACGACGTCGTGGCCGTCGGCGATGCCGCGACGGATGCCGTCGAAGATGACCGCGGACGGATCCGCGCCCTCCTTGCCGCGCACGAGGTCGGCACCGGCGCGCTCCGACCAGACGGCGAGCTGCTCGGCCGCGGCCGCGCGAAACGTGTCTCCGGCGGCGAAGAGCACGCGCTTGCCGGCGTCGCGCCACTTCGCGCCGAGCTTGCCGATGGTGGTGGTCTTGCCGGCGCCGTTGACGCCGATGACGAGGAGGACGAAGGGCTTGCCGCGCTCGCCGACGCGCGCGAGGTCGAGCGGCGTCGACTTCTCGGCCGTAGCGACGAAGATCGCGCGGGCCTCGTCCTTGAGCGCCTGCAGCACGGCGGCGCCGCTGCCGAGCTCCTTCCGCGCCAGGCGCTCCTTGACGCGCCGGAGCAGGCGGTCGGCCGTGCGCGCGCCGATGTCCGACGTGAACAGGACCTCCTCGAGCTCGACCAGGAGCTGCTCGTCGATGACCTTGCGCCCGACGAGGCCTCCGAGGCGCGCGATGAAGCCGCTCGAGCGGGTCTTCTGGAGGCCGGCCCCGAGCGCGCTCTGCCTCGGCGGGTGTGCGACAACGGGCGCGGTCCCGACGCCTGGCTCCGGCGCGACGTCGGACGGCAACGCGGACTGTTTGCGCAGTACGAAGTAGAGCAGGAGCACGAGCACGACGGCCACCGCGCCGATGGCCGCCAGAGTCGTCGGTTCGTGCAGGAGGTTGTCCATGGCGGCGGATGATAGGGTCCGCTCGCCGGCGCGCACAAGGCCGGACGGCGCGGCCGGACGATCCGCTTCAGGCGGAAGGCGTCGGCAGGGTACCGGAGAGCGCCTCGACGCGCGCGAGCGTCTCGGCATCGGGCGCAGCCGGGCCGTAACAGCTCTCCTCGACGAGCCGCTGGAGGGCGGCGACGCTCGCAACCGGTGCAAAGCGCGCAACCTGAGCGAGCTCGCGCGGGGTGCGCAACCCGAGCCTCGCGTCTCGGGGGACGTACGGCGCGAGCGCGGCGCCGTACACGCGCAGGATCTCCGATCGGAGCGGGACCAGGCGCAGCTCCATCGAGGCATGCTCACCGCGATGGGGAACGACGATGGAGAGCACGAGCCGAGCGTAGCCTTGCCGCACGGCCTCGAGGGTGTACGTCCCCGCGGCCACTGTCCCGAGGTCGAGCTCACCTTGCGAGCCCGTGACGGCGCTCACCGAGGCACCGACGAGGCACACTCGAGCGCCCGGAATTGTAGTGGCGCGCTCCGCGTCCAGCACGCGGCCCGCGAGACGATGGTCGAGGGCCTGCCTCGAGGTCGCGCGCGGCGGGGCTGCGAGCGCCCTGGCCTGCGCGCGCTGCCTCCGACGAGGAAGCAGCCGGACGCCTAGCCGGAGCAGCCCGAGTATCGCGAGGAGAGCACCGGCGATGGCGAGCGCCGCGCCCGCCGGGCGAGAGCCGAGGCCTGCGAGGGAGAAGCCCCGCATCACCTCGATGACGAGGACGTCGGAGCGCGCCGGGGGGAGCGAGCGCGCCTTTGCCTCCGTGATCCCGAAATGGGCCTGGAACGCGGCGCGCGTCGCGTCTGGCAGCTTCACCCGCACCTCGTACGACCCCGAAGCGTCGGTCTGGACGGGCGGCATCGGGGTGTCGCGGTCGTCCGCGACGAGTTGGACGGTGACCGGGAGGCCGCCGACCCCGCGACCCCCGAACGCGAGCCTGCCGCGCAGCACGAGCTCGCTCCCGGCCACCGCGTGGCTCTGCTCGGCCGCGAGCGTGAGCGTGGCTTCCTCGACGAGCCGGACCCGCTGGCTCGCCTCGGCGGGGCCACGCGTCGGGTCGCCCGCGAAGCGCGCACTCACGAGCACCTCTCTGCCGGGCGTCGCATGCGGAAGCGCGAGCTGGGTCGTGGCGCGCCCGCCGACGAGCACCATTGTTGCCGCGGCCGTTCCATCGAGCTCGAGGTCCACCGTGAGGCCTTCCTCGGCAGGCGCATCAGCCGCGTTCGACGCCGTCCCGTGATCGAGGGCGACGGCCTCGATGCCGACCGGCAGGGTCGAGGACCTCGCGGGCAGCTCCGCCGGAAGGAGCAGGTGCAGCTCGATCGCGCGCCTGCCCAGATCCACCTCGCGGTCGACCGGCGCGGGAGCAGCGAAGACGGAGTCGCCGGACCCGGAGAGGTGCACCGTGTACCGGCTGGCGCCGACGGGCGAGACACGGAACACGAACTTGCCGTCCGCGTCGGCCGGCATCGCGGCCCCGAACACAAACGTCTCGCGCCCCTGCGAGTCGGTAGCCATCACGCGCAGCGCTGCGGTCCAGCCCGCCATCGGGTTGTTCTGCGCCTCCTCCACGAGTCGCCCGGCGACGACGAGGGTCCGGTCGTGCCGCTCGAGCTGGTCGAGCTCGAGCCGCATCCGGCCCCGCACCTCGAGCGTCGGCTCCGCGGAAGCGGGCGCCACGAGCGAGCCCCATAAAAGAAGCGCCACTGCCAGGCGCGCGCACCGATGTACCCATAAAAACTTGCATTCGACCTGGCTCATGGGTTCGTCTTCTTGCCGTCTTTACAGGTGAGATCTCCCCTGCTAGGGTGCCTCCTCCGGTGTGACACTACGTTGCCCTACGATACCGTGACGACGGCGTCGAAGGTACCGGAATCACGGACGACCACCACGGCATTCGGACAGGGGAACGACCATGCGTATCAAGCGGCTCGAGGTGACGGGGTTCAAGTCGTTCTGCGACCGCTCCGTCCTCTCGTTCCACGACCCGATCACGGGCGTGGTCGGTCCGAACGGCTGCGGCAAGTCGAACATCGTCGACGCCATCCGATGGTGCATGGGCGAGCAGTCTGCGAAGCACCTGCGCGGCAAGGCGATGGACGACGTCATCTTCTCGGGCTCCGACTCGCGCGGGCCGAGCGGCATGTGCGAGGTGACCCTGGTGTTCGACAACGACGGCAACGTCCCGCTCGAGTACATGGCCTACTCGGAGATCAGCGTCACCCGCAAGCTCTATCGCGACGGCACATCCGAGTACTACCTCAACAAGACGCCGTGTCGCCTCCGCGACATCAGCGACTTCTTCATGGGCACCGGCATCGGCACGAAGGCCTACTCGATCATCGAGCAGGGCCGCGTGGGAATGATCGTGTCGAGCAAGCCGGAGGACCGCCGCTTCCTCATCGAGGAGGCCGCCGGCATCACCAAGTACAAGGTGAAGAAGAAGGCCGCCGAGAAGAAGATGGACGGCACGCGCCAGAACCTGCTGCGCGTCTCCGATGTCGTCGCCGAGATCGAAAAGCAGCTCGGGTCGCTGCGTCGCCAGGCGCAGAAGGCCGAGCGCTACCGCGAGTACAAGGCGGAGCTGCGCGACCTCGAGCTGTGGTCCGCGGCGCAGCGCTTTCTCGGCTTCCTCGCGGAGGACCAGGTCGCGGCGCTCGAGCTCGCCGACAGCGTCGAGAAGCGTGACGCCGCCGAGCAAGCGCTCGAGCTCCGTCAAACGCGCATCGAGGCGCTACGCATCGAGCTCGCGTCCGAGGAGGAGCGTATCTCGCGGCTCCAGGAGGAGCTGTACGCGCTCGAGAACCGCATTCGGCTCGCCGAGGCCGAGAACGACCACGCCCGGCGCGAGCGCGACGACCTGTCGGCTCGCGAGGAAGCCGAGCGCACCGAGATCGACGCCATCGGCGAGAAGCTCGACCTCGACCGAACGGAGCTCGCACGGCTCGCCGAGGAGCGCGAGGCGCTCGAGCGGACCGTCGCGGAGCAGCGCGCCATCCTCGCCGGCCGTGAAGCCGTGCTCGGCGAGGCGCGGCAGGCGAAGACCACGCTCGACGGCAAGCTAGACGACTCACGCCGTCGCGAGTCGCAGGAAAAGGCCGACATCGCGCGCCAGGAGTCCGAGCTCACCGCGGCGGGTCGTCGCCGCGACGACCTCCAGCTGCGCGCGGGCCGTCACGCCGACGAGGAA
>JAYTLP010000608.1:0-7936 GCA_043729375.1 Myxococcales bacterium | reverse complement strand
GCCGTTCCGCTGGTGGTTGAACTGCTGCTCTGCGCATGTGCCCCTGTCGGCAGACATAGCCACATTGCTGCACCAAGCATCGCGTAGCGAACCATGGGCCTGCGAGTTTGCAACAGATATGCCTCCGCCGATCTATATGTTTTGCCTTCGCGAGTGTGCGACGTCAGCCATCCGGTCGCTGGTCAAGGGGCCAAGACAGACAATTTGGCAGCGAGCCGACCCGGATTTGGCCCCCGCGCACCGTTGGGACGCGCTCGTTTTCTGGCGCTTTGGATGCCTGTATCGTTTTCATCGACAGAAGATGAGCGAGCCTTGCTCGCCTCTCGATTCGAACAGAACAGAAAGAGCCACTGGCTGGTTGGAAAGGCAGCTTTCCAGCGTTGCTCGTGGCTCTGTGTGGCGCTTCGTCGGGCCCACTCACGACGACCGCGAACTACATCGAAGCGGGGGTCGAATCCGCCAGGACACCGGACACGGATCACCTCGTCCACGGCGTCCACAAGGCTGCCTCCACGCTCGGTAGCGCGATCGATGATCGGCCCTGTCGACCCGGGCATTCTCGCCGCCTCCCGGGTCGATCACCACCCAGCTCACGGGGGTCCACGTCTCCTTTTCGACGGGTCATCGATGACGAGCATCGCCTGCTACCTCGACGTCACGCACCGGGTCCGGACCGGCCAGGACTCTCGGCAGCGTGACTGATAGCCACGCTCAGGCGGCGGCGCGAGCGGGCTTGACCGGGCGCGCGACTTTTCGCACGAGAGCCGCGAGCTCCGCCCGGGCGATGAGCTCGCCGCCGTAGCGTACCGCATAGCAGCGAGCGACGAGCTGGTCGAACGCCTCGGCGCCGGGATCGCTCGCGGCCCTGGCCCGGCGCGCGAGCTCGAGGGCGGTCTCGCCCACGCCGCGAACGAGACCGCGTTTGCCGAGCGCCACGTAGGCCTTCGCGAGGTGGACATCGCCGGGCCGTGCTGTAGCGCCGCTCCACCGGCCGCGCCGGAGAACCACGACGAGGACGGCGACGAGCGCGAGCACGAGCCCGGGTCGCACGGCGCGCCGCAGCCAGTCGAGCGTGCCCGTGCTCTTGCCGCCACCACCGAGCTCGGACAGCGCGCGGCCCGTCGAGCGCGCGAGGTCGACCTGCTTTCCGAGGTCGTACTCGATGACGTACTTGAACCACGCGAGCTGCACGGTGTCGGCGAGCAGCCGCATGCGCACGAGGAAGCGGCTCTCCTCGGGGCCCGGCGCACCGCCGGGTGTGGGGTCGAATGTGACCCAGCCCGCGTCGCCGACCCACACCTCGACCCACGCGTGGGCATCGCGCTGCCGCACCGCCAGGTACTTGCCGTACCGGTTCCACTCGCCACCGTAGAAGCCGCTCACCATGCGTGTCGGGATCCCGACGGATCGGAGCAGGAGCGCCATCGCGGACGCGAAGTATTCGCAGTGCCCTGCCTTCTGCACGAAGAGAAAGTCCTCGATGGGGTCGTAGCGATCGTCGCGCTTGAGGTCGAGCGTGTAGCGGAGCCGCGTGCGCAGGTACGCCTCGACAGCGTGGGCCTTCGCCCAGCGCGTCTGGTGGCCGGCGACGAGCGCCTTCGCGAGATCAGTCACGCGCGTCGCGAGCGGCGGCAGCGTGAGGTACGTGCGGAGCTCGGGACCGGGGTCGACATCGGTATACGCGGTGTCGCTGAGCAGGCGACCGATGTCGTTGCGGCCGAGGCGCGAGTACGCGGTGTAGCGCATCGCGCTCTTGCGCTCGGTGTAGGCGATGCGTCCGCTGCTCAGGTCGACGTGTCCCTCGACGGCATAGACCTCGCCGCCACGACGTCCTTCGATGTCGACGCTGGTCCCCGGCGTCCCGGGCGGGAGCTCGTACGCGACCGGATCCGAGGCCGCGAACAGCACGGAGGTGTCGAGCGGGTCGAGGTAGATGCGCTGCTCGATCGTGCCGGCGAGGAGCCGCGCGCGCGCCTCACCGTTCAGCTTCTGCGTCGGCGGATCCACGAACGCGAGCCGGCCGCGGCGCGTGAGCTTGGTGGGCTCGATGCGGGCCGTGCGCGTCCAGTGGCCGCCCTGGTAGTGGTCGAACGCGACGCCGCGCAGGTGGAGCGGCTCGGTCGGTGGGCCGGCGGGCAACTCCACGCGCAGGACCACCTGCGGGTTGTCCTGCACCTGACCGTACTCGCCGAGCTCGACGCGATCGGTGAAGCCCACCGTCGGCTGCGCCTTGCGGCCGTGCGCCGCGAAGAAGCCGAAGCCGAAGCGCGGGATGAGAAAGAACGCGATGCACGCGGTGATTGACACCCCCACCGAAACGAGCGCGGTCCCCGCGAGGAACGGGCCACCGATGATGCGTCGCGAGGCGAGGATACGCTCGACGGCGACGCGCTCCGACTGGGTGTCCTCCGAGTGTTTGAGCAGGTAGTTGTCCTCCATCTCGCGACGGAGGTGGAAGAGCGTGAGCGTCCACGTCGCGAACACCACGTAGAAGAGGAAGCACAGCGCGTACGTGAGGTCGGAGGACAACGCTGCACCGGCCACCAGCATGAGGAACGACAGCACGTAGGCGTGCTGGTAGTCCCGCGACTTGGTGCGATTCATCAGCTTGTTGACGAGCAGGAAGCAGATGAGGTCGACACCGGCGGGCAACAGCTCGCCGCGCACCGCGTTCGCGACGCAGGCAGCAAACACGAGCACCGTGAGCACGTTCCACACGAGCGTCCAGCGCGAGAGGCTGCGCGCATCGAAGCGTCTCGGCTCGACGAACCACGAGCCGAGGCCGATGAGCGCGACCGCGCCGACCAGCGGCGACTCGAGCTCGTGAGACAGCGCGAGTGCGAGGAACGCGACCGCGCACATGAGGTAGGAGACGGTCTTGTGGACGGACGAGAAGCGCAACGTACGCCTACGCCGCCACGCGGGGCACGACGTAGTGCGGGGCGATCCCACCGTCGGGACCGCCGGCCCACGGACACGCCTCGTCGATAATGGGCAGGAGCGCGAGCACCTCCAGGAAGCGTGCCTGCGCGCCGGGCCCCTGCGCCCAGCTCACGTGGCTCGTGCGCGTCACCAGCCGCACGACGTAGCCGCGCTCGAGGTAGTCCACCACGAGCGACGCGCACAGGCTGATGGCCTCCTCGACGGCTGCATCGCCGACCTCGTCTCGCGTGGGGCGAACGTGGTCGAGGAACAGCGCCACGCGTCGCGACGCCTCGTCGTCGTGCTCCCGCACCATGCGTCTGCCGCGCCGCGCGCTCGAGCGCCAGTGGATGTCCCGCGGATCATCGCCCTGGCGCAGCTCGCGGAGGCCGTGGAACTCGCCGCGGCGCCCGCGCGGCAGCGGTGCCTCGTCGCCTGCGTAGACCGCGCGCGGCTCGGGCGGCGGCGGCACGGGGCGCAGGGCGGGGTACACGAGGACCTGCGTCGCCGAGTCGATGATGCGCGACTTGCGGAACAGCGTGAACGGGAACTTCGTGGAGAGACGAAAGCCGGAGAACGTGTAGCGACCGCGGCGCGGTAGCGTGTACCGGTACGACGTGCTCTGCGTGCGAGTGGGCGGCACCTTGAGGAAGTAGCACTTCTTCTCGAGCGCCTTGTCGTCGATGAGATCCTCCACCTCGACGCTGAAGGACGAGAAGCGCCGCTTCTGGTTCGTGAGGGCGAGGCCCATGAGAAACGGGCGCTCGGCCCACAGTGCATCGGGAGGCAAGCGCGCGACCGAGAGCTCGCGCAGCGACAGCTCGGACAGCAGGCCCGACGCGATGATGAGCGAGAGCATCATGCCGAGCAGCAGGTATAGGAGGTTGTTGCCGGTGTTGATGGCCGCGAAGCCGACGCCCACCGTGATGCCGACGAAGTACTTGCCCTCGCGCGTGAACTCGAGGCGCCGCGGTGGGCGCATCCAGCGACGGACGCGCGAAGCTGCCGTCACGCCGGGACGGGGACGCGCTCGAGCAGCTCGGCGATCACCCGCTCCGACTCGTCGCGCTGGCGTACGAGCGCATCGTTGCCCGCGAGCAGGACGCGGTGCGCGAGCGCAGGCACCGCGGTCTCCTTGAAGTCGTCGGGGATGCAGAACATGCGGCCCTCGCACAATGCGCGCCCGCGGGCGACGCGGTACCACGCCTGGAAGCCGCGCGGCGAGACGCCGAGGCGCAGGAACGGCGAGCGCCGCGTCTCGCCGACGACGGCCTGCGCGTAGTCGAGCAGCGCATCGTCGACCTTCACCTGGGTCGCGCCTTCCTGGATCGAGGCGAGCTCATCGAGCGTGACGAGCGACGACAGCGCGTCGACCGGATCGTCGGCGCTGGCGCCACGCACGACGAGGCGCTCGTCGGCGTCCGACGGATAGCCGAGGCGCATGCGCACGAGGAAGCGGTCCATCTGCGACTCGGGCAGCGGGTACGTGCCGAAGTGCTCGAGCGGGTTCTGTGTGGCGATGACGAGGAAGGGCTGTGGGATCGGATGCGTGGTGTTCTCGATGGAGACGCGGCCCTCGCTCATCGCCTCCAGCAGCGACGACTGGGTGCGCGGCGTGGTGCGGTTGATCTCGTCGGCCAGGACCACGTTCGCGAAGATCGGACCCGGGTGGAACGTGAACGCGTGCGTCTCGTCGTTGTAGATGTTGACGCCGAGGATGTCGGACGGCAGGAGGTCGGACGTGAACTGGATGCGCCGGAACGTGCCACCCACCACCTTTGCGAGCGCTCGGGCCAGCGTGGTCTTGCCGACCCCGGGAACGTCCTCGATGAGCAGGTGTCCGCGCGCAGCGAGCGCCGCCAGCGCGAGCCGGATCTGCGCATCCTTGCCGCGGATGACGGAGGCCACTGCGGCCTCGAGCCTGCCGAGCAGCGGCCGGACGTCACGGAGCTGAACCACCGCGGCAGAGGTCGGGACCGGGTCGGAAGGGCGTACGAGTGCGGTCATTGGGCCCGGCGATTGTAACCGTCCGCCGGTAGCCGCACCACCCGCGTCACTCGTGCCGGGGGGAGGAGGCTCGACGGCTCCATTTTTTGCATCAGTGCTCCCACGGGAAGCCGGCTCGGCGCGCCGACCGGGATCAACAGCAGCGGCACCCTGCGACCCGAGCGCAGGGTGAGGCTGATGGGCGTCTCGCGAGGGAAACGCGTCACGCTGGGGTCGATCCTGCGATCCTTTCAACTCACGATCTCGACGAGGTCGCGTTCGCGCACGCCGTAGTGCAGCTCGCTCACGAGCGACGGCTCCTCGGCGAGCAGCCGGGCACCGACGACGAGAACGGAGCCGCCCGGCCATCTGGCGCCTCGAGCTGGAAGTCCACGGCACGCTCGAAGGTGCCGCCTCTGCGCGCGACGAGGTCGCGCACCGGCCAGAGGCGCAGCATGCCACTCTGTACGTGGGTCAGGGTGCGCAGCACGAGCCACCCCGGCGCGCCTTCGAGCGTCCGGTGATCGGAAGCGCGTGCGATGCCGTCCTGGCATGAGCGTCTCGAGGAGAACTGCGCCGGCCAGGAGCGGCTGGTGTGCGAGCTGCGCGAGGACGTCGATGCCGATTCCCGCGCCGGACAGCGCGGTCCCCGCCGCGACGCGCGAGGCCACGAGGCGCAGCCGCAGAGCCGCGGGTGATCAGGTCGGCTCCTCCCACCCTCGTGTCGCTTCGGTCACTTCGGCTGGAAGTGGACTCGTCCGGACCTGTTGGCGGCGTACTCGCGCCCGGCGCTCGCGAGAACGTCGGCGAGCTTGTAGGCGAGGTCGACGGTGCGGTTGGTGCGCCACAGCTCCATGAGGTCGCGATAGTGCGGCGACGCCGGGTCGAAAACCTGGCCACCCGGCATCACGTTGCGCGCCACCGGTCCGTCGGGCGTGAGCTCGGCAACGAAGCGAATCGCGGGACCGTGCGTGTAGGAAAAGACGCTCGTGGACAGCGCGTGCGGGCCGACGTCGACCGTACCGTCGTCTCCGTGGCGCGGGAAGCCGGCCGGAAAGCTGGCGTCCTGCTTCGAGGGGATCGCCAGCGACGGGATCGGCACGAGCGTGTCGAGGGTGATCGTATGGATCGTGCCCCAGCGCCAGGCCGAGAAGTCCGGTCCGAGCTGCTTCGGATCTGCGAGCGTCGTGAGCGCATCGAGGAGCGCCCGCGCGGCGGTGGTGCGGCGCGTCTCCACGGTGGCCGTGGTGAGATCATCGAACAGGATGGAGTCACCATTCGACTGCTTGCCGGTCGACAGCAGCTCCGGGTGCTCGCACATGCGCGAGAGCACCTTGCGGACCGTGGCCGGGTCGAGCTGGTCGAGCGAAAGCGTCATCTTCGTGAGCTCGTCGTCGAGCGCGCGGTGGGCGAGGTGCGACGTGAACGCCGCGACGATGGCAGTGGCCTGCGAATCGATCACCTGCGCTGCCGTCGGCGTGTCGTCGAGCCCGGGCACCTTCGCCGAGACGCCCGACGGCGTGTCGTACGACCACGCCATCACGCGACCGTGCGCCGGCCCCACCAGCTGTCGGATCGCGGTCGGAGCCGCCTGCAGCATCGCGGTGAGCTCCGGGTGCGCGCCGGTCGTGGCGAGCTCCTCCGACAGCGCCTCCGCTGCATCGAGGAGCGTCGGGGCAAACAGTGGGCCGTACTCCGTGATCGCGTCGGCCTGTATGCTCTGCAGGTCGTCGAGCGTGAGCTTGTCCGCCGCGCCGATGCGCTTCGTGATGCGGCCGACGCGGGTGCCAGGGTCGAAGTCGACACCGATGTAGAGCGGGATGCCGTCGATGATCGGCGCGTTCTTCAGCGGGTCGCCCGAGTCCGTGACGCCGATCGGGTCGGCGTTCGCCGTCGCGAGGAAGCCGGCCGCGGGATCGTAGGCATGCGGGATGTAGCGAGCATCGAGGTCTGCGCCCCACTCGGCGGAGCCGTCGCCGGGCACGACCTTCCACGGGATGACCCCGGCAGGCCGGCGCGGGACCCGGCACGTCTGCGTCCAGCCGATGTGCTTCTGATCATCGGCGATGACCCAGTTCTGCCCGCCCGTCTTGAAGTCGCGGTCGAGCGCAGCCACGGCCTCCTGCATCGTCGTCGCGCGGTCGAGGTTGACGAGCGCGCGCACCTCCTGCGTGGGCTCGTGCCCGGTCCAGCGCACCGACATCTCGACGCCACCGACGTGGAGCGGACGGACAGCTACCGACGCCACGTCGCTGCCGGTGATGCGCGGCGTGATGGGCCCGTGGCCCGGGACGTCGTACAGCGTGAAGGTGACGGTCTTCGAGACGTTGCCCGCGAAGCCGATCTGGAAGGACTCCTCACGCGGGACGAGCCTGACCTCGCCTGCCTTCGTCTGCACGCACGGCACGTCCCCGCCGGCGGTGCAATGAACGACGCTCTCGGAGTACGTGTCGGTGACATCGAGGTTGTTGACGGTCGCGCCCCACGCGATGTGCCGGTTCATCCCGAGGATGACACCGGGCACGCCGGGGAACTGCACGCCCATCACGTCGAGCGGCGCGCCCGGGTCGCTCACCACGAGGTGGTTGAGATAGAAGATGGCCGGGTTGGAGAGCTGGAGGTGCGTGTCGTTCGCGACGAGCGCGTTGCCCGACGCCGACTTCGCGGCGCCGATGACGAAGTTGTTCGAGCCCTTCTCGGGCTGCGTCGTGCGCTGCCGACCGAGGTCGCGCATGGCGATGAACTCCTCGCGGAGCTGTGACACCGATGGGCCACGCTGCTTGCGGTGGCGGGTGCGCTGCGCCGTCGACGTGTCGCCGTCGAGCCCGGTCCAGCCGGTCGGCAGCGTGTACGTCGGGTCCACGGGCTCGAGCATCTCGAGGTCCTCGGCGATGCGCGCGCGCGCCGGGTCCGCGCCGAGCGCCTTCGCGGACGAGTCGATGAGGGACCGCAGCACGTCCGACGCGCCGTCGAACGACAGCTCGAAGCTCAGGACGCGACCCATGACGAGGGTGTCCACCTCCGCCCA
>JAYTLP010000607.1:0-2562 GCA_043729375.1 Myxococcales bacterium | reverse complement strand
GCCGAGCCGGGTTCACCCGCTGCCCCACCCGAGCCGCCGCCCCCGGTGCTCGATGCGCTCCTGCGCGGCCGCGTCTTCGAGCGGGGCTCGTTGAGCCCCGTTGCGGATGCGCGAATCATCGCTGCGGGCGGCCTCGAGACGACGACGGACGCGCGCGGTCGGTTCGAGCTGCACCTTCCGGCGGGGGACGTGCAGCTCGTCGTCCTCTCGGAAGCGCACCAGCCGCTGCACGTGATGGAGCACCTCGTGTCGCACGAGGGCCTGAACGTCGAGTATCGCCTCGCGCCACTCGACGCGAAGAAGCGCTTCCGCAGCAAGGTGCGCGGCGAGCCGCACCACGAAGGTGAGCGCTTCGAGCTGCGCGACGAGGAGCTGCACATGGCGCCGGGCACGCTCGGTGACCCGTTTCGCGCGATCGCGCTTCTACCGGGCGTCGCCGCGCCCGTGCCGCTCCTTCCCCTGTGGGTCGTGCGCGGGTCGAGCCCCGGGACGAACGGCTTCTTTCTCGACGGCATGCGCGTTCCGCAGCTCTTCCACTTTCTCGTAGGGGGCGGCATCGTCCAGCCCGAGCTCGTCGATCGCATCGACTTCTATCCGAGCGCATACGATGCCACGTTCGGCCGCTTCTCCGGCGGCATCGTCGACGGCGAGACCCGGCCCGCGCGCGACGGCTACCACGGACAGGTCGAGCTCAAGCTCTACGATCTGTCCGGCCTCGTCGAGGCATCGCTGCCGAAGGGCGTGAAGCTGACCGTGTCGGGTCACTACGGGTGGCCCGCGTTCATCGTGCACCTCATCGACAAGAAGGCGGACCTCCAGTACTGGGACTTCGAGCTGCGCCTGGACTGGAAGGGCCTCACCGTCGAGGCTATCGGATCGTTCGACTCCCTCGCATTCGCGCGCGACCAGCACACCGGCGGCACGAAGGAGACCATCCAGGACCGCTTCCGCCTGGCGTTCTACCGCCTGCAGGTTCGCGATCGCGAGCGCTGGGGTCGCGTCGAGCTCGAGACCGCCGTCGTCGGCGGCATCGACGAGCTCGCGAGCTTCGGCGGCGCCGGAGTACGCAAGCAATCGCTCGCGTTTCGCGCGAACCTGTCGGCGAAGTGGAAGCGCTTCCGGCTGCTCGGCGGCGCAGAGCTCGAGCTGCAACGCTTCAACGCCGTCAACTTCTCGCCCGGCCTCGCCGCTGCCGAGCCCGACGAGCTCGGTGACTTCTCCGGCAGTCGCGGCGGCGTCGTCGGCGGCGCCTACATCGAAGGCGTGATCGACCTCGTCCCGCGCCGCCTCCAGGCCACCGTCGGGACGCGGCTCGACTTCTACCACGCGGGCAGCGTGACGCTCCTCGGCCTCGATCCGCGGGCGCAGCTCAAGGCGCAGCTGCTGCCCCGGCTCAGCGTCCACGGCGGCACGGGCCTGTACCAGCAAGCGCCGAGCTTCCCGGTCGGTCTCCCGGGCATCGACACCTTCGCGCTACAGCTCGGCCTCCAGCGCGCGTGGCAGTCCGCCGTCGGCATCGAGGTGAGCTTGCCCAGGGCGTTCGACGTGTCGCTGAGCGGCTACTACAACAAGTTCTGGAACCTGAACGACGGCAACATCATCGACGTCGTCCTCGGCTCGGGGAGCGACGGTGCGTGTGCCTCGCCTCCGCCCGAGTCGCTCTCCGGCTTTCCGGCCCGGGTCACGCGCCAGCTCGACGGCGCCGCCTACGGGATGGAGCTCCTCCTGCGTCGCAAGACGGGGCGCGTGACCGGCTGGATCGCGTACACGCTCAGCAAGTCCGAGCGCATCTTTTCGTGCGGCCTCCGTCCAGGCGACTACGACCAGCGCCACATCCTCAACGTCGTCGTGCAGGCGCGCCTGCCGTGGCGGATCATCGCCGGCGTGCACCTCTACTTCGCGAGCGGGCGACCGTACACGTCGTACCTGCAGAACGGCACCGATGCGCTGCGCAACGACGCGCGCCTGCCGAGCTACGTGCAGGTCGACGTGCGCCTCGACCGCGAGTGGCTCTTCAAGAAGTGGGCAGTCTCCGCGTTCCTCGAGGTCATCAACCTGACGTACTCCACCGCGGTGTTCCTGCCGAGCGTGCCTACCGAGGCGAGCAACGTGCAGTCGGCCCTCGACTCCAGCAGCTTCCACTCGCTGCGCCTCATCCTGCCGACGATCGGCGTCAAGGCGCGCCTGTGAGCCTCGACAGCGTGCAGCTCGCGCGTCATCCTTTCGCTGTGGGTATGCGCATCGGCACGACGCGGCTCGCGCTGACCCTGCTCGCGACGCTCGCGACGGGCTGCAGCTTCACCTTCGACGGAGAAGCCCCCGAGTTTCCACTGCTGGGTACGCCGCCTCTCGAGAGCAGCCTCGTGCGGCTCAACGACGGACCGGTGTACCGGTCGGCCATCGTGCAGGGCGCCGACGGCCAGCCGTGGCTCGCGCTGCAGGAGGACAAGGTCTCCATCAAGCTGCGCAACCTCGGCACGAGTGGCGCCATGCAGACGATCACGGGCGACCAGTTCATCATCCGCTACCGCGCGTTCTACACGTGGGTCTACGGCGTCGCGC
>JAYTLP010000606.1:0-4684 GCA_043729375.1 Myxococcales bacterium | reverse complement strand
CCCCCCCCTCACGCCGTTCACTTTCACGCTGCCCTCGAACCGGGCGGCAAGGACGCTCGTCCATGTCACATATGCGCTGGCTCCGGCCGGCCCTCGCGGTCGCGTGTGCACTCTCCCCGCTCGCCGTGCACGCCCAGACTGCTCCGCTCGTGCCGCCTCCGCAGGCTGCTCCGACGCGCGACGAGGTCGAGCAGACCAAGAGCAAGATCCAGAAGATGTACGACGAGTTCCTGGCTTGGAAGGCGAAGCTGCCGTTCACGATCGGCGCCGGCGTGTACATCTATTACTACCAGCCGGTCGACTACACGACCTTCGCACCGACGGACCGCACCGGTCAGCTCGAGGTCTACGCCTTCTACCTCAAGCTCGACTCCGAGTGGCACGGCCTCGGCGGCCACCTCGAGATGCGCTTCCGCGACGGGGGTCATCTGTCGACGGGCGCAGGTGACGACTACCTGCGCCCGTACTTCACGTCCAACGTGTGGTTCCAGGAGCTCTACGCGTACTACCAGCCGCGCCCGTGGTTCCGTGTCCGTGCCGGCAAGATGTATCGGAACGTCGGCATCCTCTGGGACGACTCGTTCTTCGGCAACCTGCTCTACATGGACGGGCTCAAGCTCAACCCGGACTGGGGTGTCGGCGTCGACGGCACCTTGGAGGACACGACCGGCTCGTTCGCGCTCACGTACTCGACGCAGTACATCCTCAACACCGACGGTGTCCAGGGTGGCGTCACGTACGCGCGCGGCATCGGCGCGGCGCCCGGTGCGCTCGGCTACGACCCGCGCACGTACGGCCCCGACCCCGAGGCCGAGCTCGACTCGGGCGGACACCGTCAGACCCGGCAGCGCAAGCTGCTCACGGGGCGCGTCGCAGCGACGGTGCGTCCGGTGAAGTGGGTTGCGGTGACCGTGGGCGTCTCTGGCCTCTCCGGCGAGGTGCGACGCAGCTCCAGCGTCGACAACATCCACATCAACGGCCGCGGCACCAACGTCGCAGCCGATCTCACGCTCGCCATCTCGCACCTCACGGTGTTCGGCGAGTACCAGCGCCAGCTCGGTGACGCGGTCCGCAGTGCGGACTACGCGTGGATCGGCGCGCGCTTCCAGTGGAAGGGCCTTCAGGTGCGCATGAGCACGAGCTACGTGCACTACAACGTCGAGCCTGTCGTGCAGGAGTACATGCTCGTTCCGGGTGTGCAGTACACGATAGGGCCGCTCACGATCCTCCTCGAGTACGACGAGTGGCGTCGGAAGGATCCGCGCGTGGCGAAAGCGTGGCAAAAGTACGACCGCTCGCTCAACGCCGTCCTGGCGCTCGGTTTCTGATGCTGATCAACGAACCCTTCGAGGTGGTTGACCTCGGCGTGTATCTCGATCAAGCCGCATATCCGCCGTGGGGCTTCAGGGCGACGCACGTCACGCACGCGCAGGGCGCGAAGGCGATGGCGAACTTCATGAAGCTCCGGCAGGTCGACGGCGTCACGAAGGACGACTTTCCCGACTCGCTCGGCCTTGCGTGGACGCAGGTTCACATGAGCGACCACGCGGGCAACCACATCGACGCGCCGTTTCACTTCGGCCCCGAGGTGAGCGGCGCACCCGCGAAGACGATCGACGAGGTGCCGCTGTCGTGGTGCCAGGGCCCGGGTGTGCGGCTCGACATGCGTCATCGCGCGTCCGAGGACATCACCGTCGACGACCTGCGGCGCGAGGTCGATCGCGTCGAGTACACGATGGGCGAGGGCACCATCCCTCTGCTGTGGACGGGTGCCGATGCGCTCATCGACGACGAGGCCCGCTACTGGAAGACCCAGGCGGGGCTCTCCGTCGAGGCGCTGCACTGGCTCCTCGATCGAGGCGTGAAGCTCATCGGCATCGACGCTTACGCGCTCGACGTCTCGTTCGACACCATGAACGCGGCGATGAAGGAGGGGAGCCCGCGCTTCTTCCCCGCGCACTTCGTCGGGCGCGAGCGCGAGCACATGCACCTCGAGAAGCTCACGCGCCTCGGCACGTTGCCGCGCGCGCACGGGTTCCACTTCGTCGCGATGCCCATCAAGCTGCGCGGCGGCTCCGCCGGCTGGGTGCGTCCCGTCGCCTTCGTTCCTTCCTCTCACTACCAGGAGACGCCATGAAGAATCCCTCGCGACGCGAGTTCCTCGGCTGGACCGGCGCTGCCGCAGCCGGGCTCGGCCTTGCCGCCTGCAAGAAGCAGCCGGGTACGCTGGACACCTCGTCGACGACGGCGAAGCTACCGTTCGCCGGGCAGACGCTCCGCCTCTTCATCTACTCCGGCGTGTGGGAGAAGACGATCCGCGAGCACTTCGTGCCGAGGTTCCAGGCGCTCACCGGCGCCACGGTCGTGCCGGATCCGGGCTGGTGGGACTCCATTCCGAAGCTCAAGGCCTCGCCTGCGGACAGGCCGGCGTTCGACCTCGTGCTCACGGATGGCACGCAGGGCTACCCGGCCATCAAGGAGGGCATGTTCCAGACCATCGACATGAGCAAGCTCACCAACCGGAACAAGCTCGCCCCATCCGTGCTCGACAACTGGGTGTGCAAGGAAGGCTTCGGCATCACGTTTCCCGAGTCGGTCATGACGCTCGCCTACAACAAGGCGCTCGTGCCCACGGCACCGACGGGCTGGGGCGACCTGCTCGACGAGCAGTACAGCGGAAAGCTCGGCATCTATAACTCGTTCTATATGTCGCTCTACACCTTTGCCTGCATGAAAGTGGCGAAGGAGGGGAGGCCGGGGACCGCCGCCGCGTGGATGGAGAGCGACCTCGACGGCGTCATCGCCTTCGCGAAGGCCCACCGCGATCGCGTGAAGTACTGGTGGCCCACGTCGACGGACATGGCGCTCAACCTCTCGCAGAAGAACTGCGCGCTCGGCAACATGCACAGCCCCGACATGCTCGTCGCGATGAAGCGCGACACGACTCTTGCGTGCGTCGTCCCCGACGCAGATCGCGCGTTCGTGCAGTTCATGTGGGTCATCCCGAAGGGCACGCCGAACAAGGAGCTCGCGACCGCTGCGCTCGACTTCCTCATCGGCGAGGAGATGCAGACCGCGTTCGTCGACAACGGCTCGGCCACCCCGCTGCTCTCGGTGGCCGAGAAGAAGGCTGCGAGCGATCCGCTCTGGAAGAGCCTGTATCCGTCGACGAGAGAGCAGCTCGCCGCGGTGAAGTACTACCCGTACGACCTCTACTCGAAGAACTGGGACAAGGTGGTCGCGGCCTGGGACAAGGAGATCCTGCGCAAGGGATGACCGCCGCGCGGCTCACCATCGAGGACCTGCAGCACGGCTATTCCGCAGGGGCGCAGACCCTGGCCGGCGTCTGTCTCGACGTAGAGCCGGGGTCGCTGACGTGCGTGCTCGGGCCGTCGGGCAGCGGCAAGACCACGCTGCTGCGCACGATCGCGGGCTATCTCGCTCCCGATGCGGGGCAGGTGCGCCTCGACGACCGACCGATCCTCGCGCTGCCACCGGAGGAGCGCGAGATCGGGATGGTGTTCCAGAGCTACGCGCTGTTCCCGCATCTCTCGGCGCTCGACAACGTGGCCTTCGGGCTGCGCGCGCGCGGGATCGACAAGGTGGCGCGGCGGCGTGCTGCCAGCGCCGCGCTCGCGCAGGTCGGCCTCACTAAGGACGAGGCCGCTCGCAGGCCGTCGGCACTGTCGGGTGGGCAGCAGCAGCGCGTCGCGCTCGCGCGTGCTCTCGTGGTGAAGCCGCGCCTGCTGCTCCTCGACGAGCCGCTCGCCAACCTCGATCGCCACCTGCGCGATCGACTCCGCGAGGAGCTCCGGAGCCTGCACGCGGGCTCGGGCACCACGACGCTGATCGTCACGCACGATCAGACAGAGGCGTTCGCCCTCGCCACGCACATTGCGCTGCTCGTCCGTGGCCACGTGCTCGCCTACGACACGCCGGAGGCCCTCTACGCGCGGCCCTCGTGCCCGTTCGCCGCGCGCTTCCTCGGCGAGGCCAACCTGTACGTTGCCGAGGATGTGGCCGATGGCGGGGAGCATCGCGCGATCCGCATCGGTGGCGCGACGCTGCGCTGTGTGGGCCCGGTGCGGCCGGGCCAGACCCTGCTCGTACGACCGGAGCGCATCGTCGTCGGGAGCGGCGAGCTGACTGCGAGCGTCACCGATGTTCGCTTCGACGGCGCCGATCGCGTCGTGACGCTGGCGGGTCCGCTCTCCGCACGCGCGCGCGTTCGTGGCGATATGCACCTTGCGCCGGGCGCGACCGTGCCGTTCTCGATTCCGCCCGATGCGATCTGGCCGCTGCCCGACGAGGATCCGGCGTGGCTCTGAGCCGGCGCGCGACGGCAGTATTCGTGGTTCCTGCGCTGCTGCTCCTCGCGCTCTTCGCCGGTGCGATGACGAGCCTAGTCCGCCTCAGCTTGTGCAAGGGCGCCGGCGGAGGAGGCTTCGGCCTCGGCGGCTTCTACGAGCCGGGAACCTGGACGCTGCACGCTTACACGACGCTGCTTCGCGATCACTACTTCCGCGAGGTGTGCGGGTTCTCGCTCCTCCTCGGCCTTGGTCTCGGCGCCACCGTCGTCGTCGCTGGCCTGCTGCTCGCGCTCGGCATCCGTCGGCTGCGCGGCACCGCGCGCACGCTCGCGCTCGGTGCCGTGCTCCTGCCCAAGCTCGCGAACGTGCTCGTG
>JAYTLP010000605.1:0-3092 GCA_043729375.1 Myxococcales bacterium | reverse complement strand
CCGGCGAGGCGGGCCGCGCGAGCGTGTAGCTCGCGGTACGTCACCGCCTCGCCGTCGGGCCCGACGACGGCCACTCGATCCGGAACCCTTGCGGCGCTGGCCTCGAGGTAGGCCGCGAGGTGGATCACTTCGCCGACCGCTCTTCGATGAAGCTCACGATGCTCTCGACCGAGGTGAAATTCTCCTCGGTCACCTCGTGCGCCTCGATCTCGAAGCCCACCTCTTTCTCGATCGCGTTCACCAGCTTGAGCGTCGTCATCGAGTCGAGGATGCCGCTCGACTTCAGGGGCGTGTCGTCGAGGAGGTTCTCGGGAGACTCTCCCGAGAGGCACTCGGCGAGGATGAAAGTGCGCACGAAACCACGGAGCTCGCTCATGGTCGCAGAATAAAACGGCGGGCCCGCCGAGCACCAGCAAATCGCGACCGGCGCGCCGCCCGGGGAGGGCTGGCCCACGCGTTGACACGGCCCGAGCGCGCGGTCTACGGTGCTTCGTTTCGGGCGATGGCGCTCTCGCCTTCGCCCCTCGCGGTCAACAACATGGACAAGTGGTCGTGATGAACTTCGAGCTCAGCGAGCAACAACAGGAGCTTCAGAAGGAAGCCATCAAGTTCGCCCGCGGCGCCCTCGCGGCGAACATGCGCGAGCGCGATCGGGAAGAGCATTTCGACCGCGCGCTCTGGCAAGCGTGCGCGTCGTTCGGCCTCCTCCGCATGGCCATCCCCGAGGAGCACGGCGGCATGGGGCTCGGCATCTCCGACCTCATCGCCGTGATGGAGGGGCTCGGCCAGGGAGCGCGCGATCTCGGCCTGCTCTTCTCGCTCAACGCCCACCTCTGGACGACGTCGATCCCCATCCTCGTCTACGGCACGCCGGCGCAGAAGCAGCGCTGGCTCGGGCCGCTGTCGGACGGCACCCTCGTCGGGGCCAACGGCGCGAGCGAGCCGGGATCCGGATCCGACATCTTCTCGCTGCGCACCCGAGCCGAGAAGCGCGGCGATCACTACGTGCTCAATGGCACCAAGACCTTCGTCACCAACGCCCCCGTCGCCGACGTCTTCGTCTGCTACGCCACCATCAACCCCGCCCTCGGCGCGATGGGCGTGACGGGCTTCATCATCGATCGCGCGACGCCCGGCCTCACCGTCGGCAAGAAGCTCGAGAAGATGGGCCTCCGCACCTCGCCGATGGCCGAGGTGATCTTCGAGGACTGCGAGGTGCCAATCGAGAACCGGCTCGGGCGCGAGGGCCGCGGCGTCGAGGTCTTCGAGTGCGCCATGGACTGGGAGCGCGGCTGCATCTTCGCCTCGGTGCTCGGCGCCATGCGGCGCATCCTCGACACGTGCGTCCAGCACGCCCGCGGTCGCAAGCAGTTCGGCCAGGCCATCGGCAAGTTCCAGCAGGTGCAGGGCCTCCTCGTCGGCATGAAGGTGCGCCTCGAGGCCTGTCGCCCGCTCGTCTACAAGATCGGCGCGCTGAAGGAGCAGGGCAAGCCGACAATGATGGACTCGGCCATCGCCAAGCTCTTCGTCTCCGAGTCGTACGTGCAAACGTGCCTCGACGCCGTCCAGGTGTTCGGCGGCTATGGCTACATGACAGAGCAAGAGATCGAGCGCGATCTCCGCGACGCCATCGGGAGCACGCTGTACTCCGGCACCTCGGAGATCCAGCGCAACCTCATCGCCAAAGGCATGGGTCTATGAGTCAGGCCGAGCCCATCGCGCTCACGGCCCCCGTCGTGCCAGTCGTGCCAGTCGTGCCAGTCGTGCCCGTCAGAGCCGCGCCCCGCAAGGCACCGTCGAAAGAGGAGCGCGCGCAGACCGATCCGAAGCGCTTTGCCCTGCTCGCGGCCCAGCTCGCTGGGTTCACGCTCCTCGCGTACTTCCTCGAGAAATCGTACTTCTCGCTCTTCCTCGTCACGTTCGTCGGCTTCTGCATCCATTACTGGCTCCCTTTCCGGATCAAAGAGCCGTTCTGGTTCGCGTTCTCGCTGATTGGCACCGTGGTGTTCACGGCCGAGATCGCCGGCATCAAGGTGGCGCTCATCGCCGTGACCCTCACGGTCATCGTCGGCCTCCTGGTCTACGCCATCTTCGCCAGTCCCCTGTCCTACTGGTTACGGGTCCTCGGCGTCGCCGCTGTCTTTGGCGTGTTCATAGGGTGGGGCGCCTTCGGCAAGGGGATCGTGCGCCCGCCGGTGGGCTTTTTCGCCGTCTTTGGCAGCGCCTTCAGCTTCCGCATCTTCCCGTACCTCTACGAAGCGAAGCACTTCAAGACCAGGCCCAGCCTGCACGAGTTCGTCCGGTATTTCTTCATGATGCCGGGCTTCAAGCTCCAGACCGTCGACTTCCAGAAGCTGGGGCAGAGCTTCTATCAGCGCGACATCAACGTGGTGGCGCAGCAGGGAATGCGCTGGATCGCGCGCGGAGCGCTCCAGTACACGGTGTGGACCTTCACCCACGACAGGGTCCACTGGGTAACCTCGCCGAACAAGCACCTCTCGGCCCTCGGCGTGCTCGCGCACCTTGGCCTCGTGTACACGCTGTACCTCAGCGTCTCATCGCGGATCCATGTCTTCGTCGGGATCATGCACCTCTTCGGCTACGACCTGCCGGAGCCGTATCGCTGGTTCGCCTTCGCCCACAGCCCGCTCGACTTCTGGCGGCGCGCGAACATCTACTGGAAAGACATCATGCTCAAGGTGGTGTTCATGCCGGTGTACTTCAGCGTGCGGAAGCGGGGCGACACCATGGCCAAGCTGCTGGCCATCACCGCGGTCTTCGTCACGACCTGGTTCCTCCACATCTGGAACGACAGCTGGAAGGTGCAGCTGAGCGAGCCCTTCTGGAAGGCCATGTACACCTCCCCCCAGCAGATCATCTTCTGGGGCTCGTATGGCGCGCTCTGCGCCGGCAACCTCCTGCTGGAGATCCGCGCCGAGCGCGCGGCCGCGAACACGCCGAAGAAGCGCCTCTTGCCGAAGGTAACCCCTCCTGCCAACCTGTTCGAGGCCGCGCGACGCTACGTGGTCGAGCGCATCGGCGCCCCCGTCGGCATGCACCCGCTGCGCGTCGCCTTGCAGATCTTCACCTTG
>JAYTLP010000604.1:0-10292 GCA_043729375.1 Myxococcales bacterium | reverse complement strand
ACGGCGGCCCTCCGCGCGGCGATCGCCGCCGAGGTCGAGCGCCCGTTCGATCTCGCCGCCGGGCCGATCTTCCGCGCCCGGCTCTTCGCCCTCGCGCCGGACGATCACGTTCTGCTCCTGACGATGCACCACATCGTCTCCGACGGCTGGTCGCTTGGCGTGCTCCTGCGCGAGCTCGCCGCGCTCTACGAGGCCGCGCTCGCGGGGGGCGCGTCGACGCTGCCCGCGCTGGCGATCCAGTACGGCGACTACGCCGCGTGGCAGCGCGCGTGGCTCCAGGGCGAGGCCCTCGATCGGCAGCTCGCGTACTGGAAATCCCGCTTCGAGAGCGCCCCGCTCGCGCTCGATTTCCCGACGGATCGCCCGCGCCCGCCGGTGCAGACCACCCGCGGCGATCGGCGCGTCGCGACGCTGCCGCCGGCGCTGCTCCACGCGCTCAAGGATCTCGGTCGCCGCGAGGGCGCCACGCTGTTCATGGTCCTCCTCGCGGCGTTCGACGTGCTCCTCCACCGCCACACGCGGCAGGACGACGTCGTCGTCGGCACCCCGATCGCCAACCGCACGCAGGCCGAGGCCGAGACGCTGATCGGCGTCTTCATCAACACCCTCGCGCTGCGCACCGAGCTCACCGCGGCGATGTCGTTCTCGCAGCTCCTCGCGCGCGTGAAGGAGACCTGCCTCGGCGCCTACGCCCACCAGGATCTGCCCTTCGAGCGCCTGGTGCAGGAGGTCGCGCCCGAGCGCGACATGAGCCGATCGCCGCTCTTCCAGGTGATGTTCGTCCTGCAAAACGCCCCCTCCGAGGGCCGGACCTCGTTCGGCGGGCTCGACGTGCGACCGACGGGGACCGAGCGCACGCCGGCCAAGCTCGATCTCTCGCTGGCGATGGCCGAGGGCCCGAAGGGGCTGATCGCCTCGATCGTCTTCAACGCCGATCTCTTCGACGGCGCCACGATCGAGCGCCTGCTCGAGCACCTCGGCATCCTGCTCGAAGGCATCGTCGCGGCCCCCGCGACGCCGATCGGCGCGCTCCCGATCTTCAGCGACGAGGAGCGGAACCAGGTCGTGGTCGCGTGGAACCAGACGGCTACCGACTACCCGCACGACGCGAGCATCCCCGCGCTGTTCGCGATCGAAGCGGCCCGCCGGCCCGATGCAATCGCCGTGGTATTTGGCGGCGAGACGCTCACGTACCGCGAGCTCGATCGCCGCTCCAGCCGCCTCGCCCACGCGCTGGTGCGCCGCGGCGTTGCCCCGGGCGACAAGGTCGGCCTCCACGCGCCGCGCTCGATCGCCATGGTGGTGGCCACGCTGGCGATCCTCAAGGCCGGCGGCGCCTACGTCCCGCTCGAGCCGGCGTACCCGGCCAATCGCCTCGCGTTCATGCTCCAGGACGCCGCCGCGAAGGTGGTGATCGCGACCGGACCGCGGCCCGACGATCTCGCCCTCGGCGGCGCCTCGCTCCTGCGGCTCGATGTCGAGCTCGAGCTCGACGCGATCGCCGTCGAGAGCGACATCGCGCCGATCGTCGCGCGCAGCGGCGACAGCCTGGCGTACGTGATGTTCACGTCGGGCTCGACCGGCACGCCGAAGGGCGTGTGCGTGCTCGATCGCGGCGTCGTCCGGCTCGTCAAGAAGACTGACTACGCTCAATTGGGCGAGGACGAGGTCTTCCTCCAGCTCGCCCCCATCGCCTTCGACGCCGCGACGCTGGAGATCTGGGGCCCGCTGCTCAACGGCGGCCGCCTCGTCGTCGCGCCCCCCGAAGCGCCGTCGCTCGCCGAGATCGGCGCGCTGATCCGCGCGCACGGGATCACCACGCTCTGGCTCACCGCGGGCCTCTTCAACGCCGTCGTCGACAGTGATGTCGACGCGCTGCGCCCGCTGCGGCAGCTCCTCGCCGGCGGCGACGCCCTCTCGGTCCCGCACGTGCAAAAGGCCCTCGCCGAGCTGCCCGGCGTGCGCCTGATCAACGGCTACGGGCCCACCGAGGGGACGACGTTCACGGTGTGCCACACCGTATCCGCCGCGGACACGGTGGGATCCATCCCGATCGGCCGGCCGATCGCCAACACCCGCGCGTATGTACTGGACGCGGCGATGCGCCCCGTGCCGATCGGCGTCCCCGGCGAGCTCTTCATCGGCGGCGACGGCGTCGCGCGCGGCTACCTCGGCCGCCCCGAGCTCACGGCCGAGCGCTTCGTCGCCGACCCCTTCGGCGCGTCACCCGGTGCTCGCCTCTACCGCACCGGCGATCTCGTGCGCTGGCGTGCCGACGGGATCCTCGCGTTCATCGGCCGCCTCGATCAGCAGGTGAAGCTCCGCGGCTTCCGGATCGAGCTCGGCGAGATCGAGGCCGTGCTCGGGGCGCACGCGGCCGTGCGCGACGTGACCGTGATCGTCCGCGAGGACGCGCCGGGCGACAAACGCCTGGTCGCGTACCTCGTCGTCGCCGTGCCCGCGCCCTCGTCGAACGAGCTGCGCGCGCACCTGAAGGACCGGCTGCCGGAGTACATGGTGCCCTCGGCCTTCGTGACGCTGGAGACGATCCCGCTCACCGCCAACGGCAAGATCGATCGGCGCGCGCTCCCCGCGCCCGACGCCGAGGCGATCGAGGCGCGCGAGCACGTGGCCCCGCGTGGCCCGGTGGAAGAAGGCCTCGCGGCGATCTTCGCCGAGCTGTTGCGACGCGAGAGCGTCGGCGCGCGCGACGGCTTCTTCGAGCTGGGCGGGCACTCGCTCCTCGCCGCGCAGGCCATCGCCAGGATCCGCGCCTCGTTCGGCGTCGAGCTCCCGCTGCGCGCCCTCTTCGAGGCGCCGACGGTCGGCGAGCTCGCCGCGCGCGTCGAGGGCGCGATGGGCGGCGATCACCTCGTGCTCCCGCCGATCGTCGCGGTCCCGCGCGGCGGCGCCCTGGCGCTCTCGTTCGCGCAGGAGCGGATGTGGTTCCTCGCGCAGCTCGAGCCCGGGGATCCTTCGTACGTCGTGCCGCTCACGGTGCGGATCGAGGGCGCGCTCGACGGCGACGCGCTGATGCGGGCGCTCGACGCGCTGGTCGCGCGCCACGAGGTGCTTCGAACCACGTTCGTGCAAGGCGACGAGGGCCCGTCGGCGCGGATCCACGCCGAGATGCCGGTTCCCGTCTCGTTCACCTCGATCACCGAGGTCGAGCCGGCGCTGCGCGAGCGCGAGGTGCGCCGGCAGATGGCCGAAGACATGCGGATCCCGCTCGATCTCGCGAACGGTCCGCTCCTCCGCGCCCGGGTCTTCGCCCTCGGCGTCGACGATCATGTCCTCTCGTTGACGATGGATCACGTCGTCGTCGATGCGTGGACGATCGGCATCCTCCGGCGCGAGATCGGCGCGCTCTACGACGCCGCGATCGCGGGGCGCCCGGCGGGCTTGCCCGAGCTCGCGGTCCAGTACGCCGACTACGCCGCGTGGCAGCGAACGTGGCTCAGCGGCGAGGTCCTCGATCGCCAGCTCGCGTACTGGAAGCATCAGCTCGGCGGCGCGCCCGAGGTGCTCGATCTCCCGACGGATCGCCCGCGGCCGCCCGTCCCGTCGCACCGCGGCGCTCGGCGCGGCTTCGGCGTTTCTCCCGAGGTTTCCCGGGCGATCGTCGAGCTCGCGCGGCGCCGCGGCGTGACGCTGTTCATGGCCCTGCTCGCGGCCTTCGACGTGCTGCTCCACCGCCTCACGGGCCAGGTCGACCTCGTCGTCGGCATGCCCGCGGTCAACCGTGGTCGCGTCGAGACCGAGCGCATGGTCGGCGTGTTCCTCAACACGCTCGTGCTCCGGACGCAGCTCACGCCGGAGCTCGCGTTCGACGCGCTCCTCGATCGCGTCCGCGAGACCTGCCTCGGCGCCTACGCCCACCAGGACATGCCCTTCGAGCGCCTCGTCGCCGAGCTCGCGCGGACGCGCGACGCCAGCGTGACGCCGCTCTTCCAGGTGATGTTCACGCTCCACAACGCGCCGACCGAGGCCGTGAAGATGGGCGGCCTCCGCGCGCGCGGCGCCGGCGTGGAGATCGTCTCGGCGAAGTTCGATCTGACCCTCGCGATGAGCGAAACCACAGGTGGTTTCGCGGGCACCTTCGAGTACGCGACCGATCTCTTCGACGACGCGACGATCGAGCGCATGGTGGGCCTCTTCCAGACGCTGCTCGCGGGCGTCGCCGCCGCGCCGGAGACGGCGATCGGCGCGCTGCCGCTGCTGCCCGAGGCCGAGCGGCGGCGCCTCCTCGTCGACTGGAACGCCACGGCGATGGAGTTCCCGCGCGTCGCCGTTCACCGTCTTTTCGAGGCTGAAGCGGATCGCGCTCCGGCGGCGATCGCCGTCGCGTTCGAGGGCCACGAGCTCACCTACGCCGAGCTCGATCGCCGGACGAACCAGCTCGCGCGCGCCCTCGCGCGGCGCGGCGTCGGGCCCGGCGCGCGGGTCGGCATCGCCGTCGAGCGCTCGCTCGATCTCGTGATCGCCGCGCTCGCGGTGCTGAAATCCGGCGCCGCGTACGTGCCGCTCGATCCGGCGTACCCGAAGGATCGTCTGAGCTTCATGGCGGCCGACGCCGCGATCCCGCTCCTGCTCACGCAGGCGGCGCTCGCGGACGAGCTCGCGAGCCTCGCGCCCGCTCGGATCTGCCTCGACGAAGACTGGCCCGCGATCGCGGCCGAGAGCGACGCGCGGCTCGAAAACAAGCTTGATCCGGAGTCGACCGCGTACGTGATCTACACCTCGGGCTCGACCGGCAAGCCCAAGGGCGTGAGCGTGCCGCACCGCGCGCTCGCGAGCTTCCTGACGTCGATGGCGCGCACGCCGGGCTTCCACGCGCAAGATCGGCTCCTCGCCGTCACCAGCCTCTCGTTCGACATCGCGGGGCTCGAGCTGTTCTTGCCGCTCACCAGCGGCGGCGTCGTCGAGATCGCCGGCCGCGCCGCGACGACCGACGGCGCCGCCCTCGCTCGGCTGATCGAGGCGCGCGGGATCACCGTGCTCCAGGCGACGCCCTCGACGTGGCGCTTGCTCCTCGAATCGGGCTGGGAGGGCGCCGCGATCAAGGTGCTCGTGGGCGGCGAGGCCGTCCCGCGCGAGCTGGTCGATCGGCTCGTCCCGCGCGCGGCGTCGGTGTGGAACATGTACGGCCCCACCGAGACCACGATCTGGTCCTGCGTGCAGCGCCTCGACATCGGCAACGGGCCGGTGCTCATCGGCCGACCGATCGCCAACACGCAGGTCTACGTGCTCGATCCCGCGGGAAATCCCGTGCCGATCGGCGTGCCCGGCGAGCTCCACATCGGCGGCGAGGGCGTGGCCCTGGGCTACCTCGATCGCCCGGAGCTCACGGCCGAGCGCTTCATCGCGTCGCCGTTCGCGGCCGGCGCGCGGCTCTACCGGACCGGCGATCTCTGTCGCTTCCACGAAGGCGGCGCCCTCGAGTTCCTGAGTCGCCTCGATTTCCAGGTGAAAATAAGGGGTTTCCGCGTCGAGCTCGGCGAGATCGAGGCGGCGATCGCCGCCCACCCGGCGGCTCGGCAGGTCGTCGTCGCGGCCCGCGAAGACACGCCGGGGGACAAGCGCCTCGTCGCCTACCTCGTCGTCGAGAGCCCGATCGCCGCGGCGGATCTGCGCGCGCTCCTGAAGGCGACGCTGCCGGACTACATGATCCCGTCGGCGTTCGTCACGCTCGACGCGCTCCCGCTCACGGCCAACGGCAAGGTCGACAGCAAGGCGCTGCCGGCGCCCGACACCGGGGCGATCGAGGCGAGGGCGCACGTCGCGCCGCGCGGTCCGATCGAGGAGGCGCTCGCGGGGATTTTCGGCGAGGTGCTCAAGGTCGCCGACGTCTCGACCGCGGCGGACTTCTTCGAGCTCGGCGGCCACTCGCTCCTCGCCGCGCAGGTGAAGGCGCGGATCGCGGCCACGTTCCAGGTCGAGATCCCGCTCCACGCGATGTTCGAGGCGCCGACGGTGGCCGCGCTCGCGGTGCGGATCGACGCGGCGATGAGCGCCGATCGCGGGCTCGCCGCGCCGCCGCTCGTTCGCCGCGATCACGGGGCCTCGGCGCCGCTGTCGTTCGGGCAAGAGCGCCTCTGGTTCCTCGCGCAGCTCGAGCCCGACGATCGCTCGTACAACATGCCGATCGGCGTCCGCTTCGAGGGCCCGCTCGATCGCGCGGCGCTCGCGGCGGCGCTGCGCGAGCTCGCGCGGCGGCACGAGGTCCTGCGCACGACGATGGCGATCGTCGATCAAAGGCCCGCCGCCATCCTCCACGAGGACGCCGCGATCCCGCTGCCGGTGACGTCGTTGACGTCGTTGCCCACGGTGGAACGCGACGCGACATTGCAGAAGCTGGCCGTGGAAGAGGGGCGAAGATCGATCGACCTCGCGAAGGGTCCGCTGCTGCGGGCGCGCCTCTTCGAGCTCGGCGCCGAGGACCACGTGCTGCTCCTCGTCGTCCACCACATCGTCAGCGACGGCTGGTCGAACGGCATCCTCAACCGCGAGCTCACGACGCTCTACCGCGCCTTCGCCGAGGGCAAGCCCTCGCCGCTGCCGGAGCTCCCGATCCAGTACGCCGACTTCGCGGCCTGGCAGCGCGGCAGTCTCCAGGGCGCGGCGCTCGCCGATCTCGTCGGGTACTGGAAGACGCAGCTCGACGGCGCGCCGCACACGCTCGATTTGCCCTCGGATCGCCCGCGCCCGCCGCTGCGATCGCACCGCGCGGGACGAGCCTCGATCGTGTTCCCGCTCGAGCTCGCCGCCGGCCTCAAGGTCGTCGCGCGCAAGGAGGGGGCGACGCTGTTCATGACCCTGCTCGCGGCGTTCGACGTGCTGCTGTATCGCTACAGCGGGCAGCGCGACATCCTCGTGGGCTCGCCGATCGCCGGGCGCGCGCGCGCCGAGACCGAGGGCCTCATCGGCTTCTTCCTCAACACGCTCGTGCTGCGCGCGCGACCGTCCGGCGAGCGCCCGTTCTCCGAGCTGCTCCGCGAGGTCAAGGCCGCGTGCCTCGGCGCCTACGCCCACCAGGACATGCCCTTCGAGCGCCTCGTCGCCGAGCTCGCGCCCGAGCGTGATCTCGGCCGATCGCCGCTGTTCCAGGTGTCGTTCATCCTCCAGAACGCGCCGAAGGAGAGCCTCGCGCTCGCCGGCGTGAAGACCAGCGGCGTGCGCGCCGAGAGCGCCGTCTCGACGGTCGATCTCACGCTCGCGATGGGCGAGAGCAAGAACGGCCTCAACGCCACCATCGACTACGCGCTCGACCTCTTCGACCAGTCCACGATCGAGCGGCTGTTCGGGCACTTCCGCGCCCTGCTCGAAGGGATCGTCGCCGATCCCGCGTGCCCTTGCGGCGCGCTGCCGCTGCTGACCGCGGCCGAGCGGACGCGGATGCTCGTCGACTGGAACGCGACGGCGATGGAGTACCCGCGCACCGGCGCGCACCACCTCGTCGAGGCCCAGGTCGACGCTGCGCCCGACGCGATCGCCGTCGCGTTCGAGGGCCGCGAGCTCACCTACCGGGAGCTGGATCGCCGGGCAAACCAGCTCGCTCGCTACCTGCAACGCCGCGGCGCGAAGAAAGGCGAGCGGATCGGGATCTTCACCGATCGATCGATCGGCATGATCGTCGCAGCCCTGGCTGTCATGAAATCGGGCGCGGCCTACGTGCCGCTCGATCCGACCTATCCGAAGGATCGGCTGGCGTTCATCGCCGCGGACGCGGGCATCCTGCTCCTGCTCACGCAGGAGAGCCTCGCGGCCGAGACCGAGGGCCTCTGCGCGCAGCGGGTCCGGCTCGACGCCGACTGGCCGACGATCGCCGCCGAGAGCGACGCGCGCCTCGACGCCGTCGCCGCCGAGGCGATCGCCTACGTGCTCTACACCTCGGGCTCGACCGGCAAGCCCAAGGGCGTCCGCATCCCCCACCGCGCGCTCGCGAATTTCCTGACGACGATGCGCGCCGAGCCGGGTTTCACCGCGTCGGATCGCCTCCTCGCCGTCACCAGCCTCTCGTTCGACATCGCCGGCCTCGAGCTGTTCTTGCCGCTGATCGCCGGGGGCGTTGTCGAGATCGCGAGCCGCTCCGCCGTCATCGACGGCGCGCGCCTCGCCGAGCTGATTGCGTCGAAGAAGATCACCGTGATGCAGGCGACGCCGTCGACGTGGCGCTTGCTCCTCGACAACAACTGGCAGGGCGCGCCGATCCAGGTGCTCGTCGGCGGCGAGGCCGTCCCGCGCGAGCTCGTCGACAAGCTCGCGCCGCGCGTGGCCTCGGTGGGGAACATGTACGGGCCCACCGAGACGACGATCTGGTCGTGCATCCAGCGCCTCCACGCCGGCGGCGGCGCCGTGCCGATCGGACGGCCGATCGGCAACACCCAGGTCTACGTGCTCGACAGCGCGCTCCGGCCGGTGCCCGCCGGTGTCCCCGGCGAGCTGCACATCGGCGGCGACGGCGTCGCGCTCGGCTACTTCAATCGCCCTGATCTCACCGCCGAGCGCTTCATCCCGTCGCCGTTCGTCGGGGGCGCGACGCTCTACAAGACCGGCGATCTCTGCCGCTTTCGCGAAGGCGGCGCGCTGGAGTTCCTCGGCCGCCTCGACTTCCAGGTCAAGCTGCGCGGCTACCGGATCGAGCTCGGCGAGATCGAGGCGGTGCTCGCGCAGCACCCGGCCGTCGCCCTGGCCGTGACCACCGTGCGCGAGGACACGCCGGGCGACAAACGCCTGGTTGCGTACCTCGTCATGCAGCCGGATTTGCCGTATTCGGAAGCCGATCTGCGCGCCTTCGTCGCTGCGACACTCCCGGGCTACATGGTCCCGACGGCGTACGTGATCCTCGCGGCGATGCCGCTCACACCCAACGGCAAGGTCTCACGCATGGCGCTGCCGGCGCCCGAAACGGGTCCTGCCGCCGAGGCGATCTACGTCGCGCCGCGCGACGCGATCGAGGAGAAGGTGGCCGCGATCTGGCAGAGCGTCCTCGGCCGCGAGCGCGTCGGCGTCACCGACGACTTCTTCGATCTCGGCGGCCACTCGCTCCTCGCGACGCAGGTCGTGGCGCGCATCGCCGAGGCGCTCGAGGTCGAGATCCCGCTCGCCGCGATCTTCCAGGCGCGGACGCTGGGCGGCCTGTCGCAGATGATCCAGGCCGTGCTCTGGGCGCGGCCACCCGGTGCCTCCGCGGCATCGGCCGAGGGTGAGCTCGAAGAGGGTGAGCTGTGAGCGAGATCGAGTTTCTTCTTCACCTCCGCGACCTCGGCGTGAAGCTGTGGCTCGACGGCGAGGCGGTGAAGTTCAGCGCCCCGAAGGGCGCGCTCACGCCCGAGGTCAAGGACGAGCTCAAGGCTCGCAAGGAAGAGATCCGGCGGTTCCTGGTGGAGGCGGCGGAGATGGCCGGCGAGGGGCCAAAGCCGGCGATCCCGGCCGTGGCGCGCGATCTGCCGCTCGCGCTCTCGTTCGGGCAAGAGCGGCTCTGGTTCCTCGAGCAGCTCGAGCCCGGGGGCGCGGCGTACGCGATCCCCGCGGCGCTACGCCTCGAAGGCCCGCTCGCGATCGACGCGCTCCAGCGGGCGATCGAGGAAATCGTTCGCCGCCACGAGACGCTCCGCACCACGTTCTCGTCGATCGAAGGGCAGCCCGTCGCGGTGATCCACGAGGCCGCCCCCGTCCCGCTCCCGCTCACCGATCTCTCGCTCTTGCCGCCGGAAGAGCGCGAGATCTCCATGCGTCGCGAGATCGCGATCGAGTCGCGGCGATCGTTCGATCTCGCCGCCGGCCCGCTCCTCCGCGCGCGGCTGCTCCGGCTCGCTCCCGAGGAGCACGTCCTCGTCTCGGCGATGCACCACATCGTCTCCGACGGCTGGTCCAGCAACGTCTTCGCGCGCGAGCTCGGCGTGCTCTACGACGCCTTCGCCGCGGGCACGCCGTCGCCGCTCCCCGAGCTCCCGATCCAGTACGCCGACTTCGCCGCATGGCAGCGCGGCGCGCTCGCGGGCGACGCGCTCGATCGCCAGCTCGCGTACTGGAAAAAGCGCCTCGCCGGCGCCCCGGCCGCGCTCGATCTGCCGACCGCTCGACCCCGCCCGCCGCTGCCCTCGCTCGCCGGATCGTGGCGCCGCTTCACGCTCTCGCCCGAGCTCTCCGCGGCGCTGCGCGACCTCGCCCAGCGCGAGGGCGTGACGCTGTTCATGCTCCTCCTCGCGGCCGTGAACGTGCTCCTCGCGCGCGCCAGCGGCCAGGACGACATCGTCGTCGGCTCGCCGATCGCCGGCCGCACCCGCCCC
>JAYTLP010000603.1:0-3811 GCA_043729375.1 Myxococcales bacterium | reverse complement strand
GATGAAACGTGGTGGCGCGGCCACGCCCGAGACGACGCGTCCGACCTCTCGACGCCGCTCGCCGGCTGGGCACTCTGCGTGGAGTTCGTGCACGACCTTCGCCGGGTCCCCACGGACGATCGCCTGGGTGTGCTCAAGGTGCTGCCCCGCCCGGCTGTGGTCGCGTGCCAGAAGCTCGCCGCCTACGCGCGCAAGCGGCACCCCGACGTCTACGCGAGGATCGCGGACGAGTACGAGGTCGAGCTCGAACAGGAGGTAGCCACCGCGAGTGCGGCTGACCTCGGCAAGATCGATACATTCCGGTTCGAGGATCGCGTCGTTCTGACGGCCGCGCTCGACGCGCTGGACGGCGCCCGGTTCGACCTCGCGCACGAGTACGCAACCGAGCGGACCGCGGAGGACAGCTTCTGGCCCACCTACGTCCGTGGCCGCCAGATCGCATGGCAGCTGGTCAAGCTCGCTGCCCAGCTGGGCCGCGCGATCACGGCGAACGCACTGCTCCTGAACGACGCGCGCACCGTGGGCGACGCCATCGAGCGTTACGCGGAGGGCGGTTACACGGTGGATACCGCGCATCGCGAGCTGGAGCAGGCCCGCCACCAGCTCGCGCACCTGGAGCTCGAGGAGGTGACCACCCTGCGCAAGCGGCTCGACGCTCTGCGCGGTGCCTACCGTGCATGGGCCGATGGCGTCGCCAGCACTTTCAACGCGCTCTGCCGTGCCGAGGGGTTCCTGCCCACCGCCGAGCTCCAGCAGCGCACGCTGTTCGACGACGTCGTGGCCCCGGCGGCGAAGCAGGCAGCGACCGCCTACTTCCTGGTCGACGGCCTGCGGTTCGAGATGGGGAAGCAGCTCGCCGACAGCCTCGATTCCAGGACCGCCGATGTCGTGGTGAAGGCCCGGCTCGCCGAGCTGCCGACCGTGACCGAGGTCGGCATGAACGTGCTCGCGCCCGTCGCACGCAACGGTCTGCTCGCGATCGACGTGAAGGATGGGCGCATCGCCGGCTTCCGGGCCGGCTCGGCGCGCGTGGACTCTCCGAAGAGCCGCCACAAGGCGATCGCCGAGCGCATCGGCAGCTCCACCTGCCCGTTCCTCTCGCTCGAGGCACTGCTCGAGCGCGATCCGGCGAGTACCAGGAAGGCGATCGCACGCGCAGATCTCATCGTCGTGCACAGTGAGGGGATCGACAAGGCCGGCGAGAAGGGCGTCGGTCTCGCAGTGTTCGACCGCGAGCTCCAGAACCTCCGCGCCGGCTGGCGGCTGCTCTACGAGGCAGGGGTCCGCCAGTTCGTGTTCACCGCCGACCACGGATTCCTGTTACATGACGAGACGACGCGCGCCGCGCTACCCCACGGCAAGCAGACCGATCCGCAGCGCCGCCACGTGATCACGGAGCAGCGGCGGGATCAGCGTGGAGAGGTCACCGTCGCCTCGACTGATCTCGGATACGAGGGCCAGCCGTTCTTCATCACATTTCCCGAGACCACCGCGCCGTTCGATCGCGGTGACCGCGCCAAGGACTTCGTCCACGGCGGCAACAGCCTTCAGGAGCGTGTGATCCCGGTCGTCACGGTCAAGCAACGCCATGCAGCCGGCGGAGAGAGCGCGAGCTACCTCGTTCAGGCTCAGCCCGACAGCGCCGTCGCGGGCATGCACTGTCTTCGTGCGAAGCTCGTGGCCGCGAACCAGACGCAGCTGTCCTACGGCTCGCGCGCCGAGATCGAGCTCGCGCTCGAGCCCGCCGAGGGCAGCGACGTCGCCGTCGAGCTGTGCGACGTCCATGGCGCCCGGTTCGCAAACGGTGCGATCCACGCGACGGTCGACCAGGAGCTGACCGTGTACTTTCGCCTCGCCGGAAACGTCGAGGAGCGCGTCCCCGTCCGGATCCGTCACGCGACCCGCAGCGCGGCGGTGCAACCGTTCGTGACCGAGGAGCGCTTCCAGGTCGTGCTGCGGACGCGCGCTCCCGCCGTGGGTCCGCCGGCGACCGCAGCGGTCACCCCACCGGCGTGGCTCGACACGCTCCCCGAAGGCGTTCGCGAGGTTTTCCGGCACCTCGCCGATCACGGCACGATCAACGAGGGCGAGGCCACCAGGCTCCTCGGGGGACCGCGCCAGTTCCGCAACTTCAGTCTGCACCTGGATGAGTACCGGCAACGCGCACCGTTCGCGGTCCGGATCGACGTGTCGGCGGGGACCAAGAGCTACGTACGAGGAGAGCGAGACGACTGATGCTGACCCAGAACGAGGCGAACCACATCTTCGACAAGCTACGCAACGGACTCGTGCCCGAGCGTGGCCTCGACACGTACGCCGTCGGCATCGAGAAGCCGCGCGACGAGATCCGCCGCCAGCTCGAGCTGGTCCAGGAGGGCACTGGCCACGTGAAGTTCCTCCGCGGCGGATACGGCTGCGGCAAGACGTTCATGGCGCGGCTCGCGGTCGCCGAGGCGCAGGCGAAAAACTTCGTCACGAGCTTCGTGGTCGTGTCCGACAACGATCTGCGGTTCCACCGGTTCGACGAGGTCTATCGCAAGGTCGTGTCGTCGCTGTCGACCCAGGCGAGCCCGCGCGGCGCGCTCGGCGACATCCTGGATCGCTGGATCGGCCGCATCGAGGACGGCCTGATCACGCTTGGCGCCAATCCCGACGCCCCGGATTTCGACGTCAAGGTCCGCGCGAAGCTGCAGGAGCAGCTCGCGACGATCACGAGCGGCCGGGCCCCTGTCGACTTCGTGCGCGTGATCCAGACCATCTTCGACCTCAAGCAGAAGGGAGAGGTGGTCGAGGCCTCGGCGCTGGTGTCGTGGCTCTCCGGCAGCGAGAACGTCGCGGCGAGCGTCAAGCGACTCGCAGACATCAAGGGCGACATCAGCAGCGCCGATGCCCTCGCCTACTTGCGTGGCATTGTCGAGATTTCCAAGGCCGCCGGCTACAAGGGCCTGCTGATCGTGATCGATGAGGCCGAGACGATCCTCCGGATGCGCAGCGACAGCCGGCACAAATCGCTCAACGGCATCCGTCAGATCTGCGACGCCTCGGGCGACTACCCCGGCCTCCTCTGGATCTTCACCGGAACCCCGGACTTCTTCGACAACCGGAAGGGCGTCGCCGGGCTGGCGCCGCTCCACGATCGCATCCACTTCAAGGAGAGCGGCGGGTTCGCGAGCCTGCGGCAACCCCAGCTCCAGCTGAAGCCGTTCGACCGCGAGCGGCTCGAGACGGTGGCGCTGCGGCTTCGCGAGCTCTATCCGATGCCCAACCGAGAGCGCGTGCTGTCGCGCGTTTCGAACGAGTTCATCGACAAGCTCGTGGCCCATGTGAGCGCGGGGTTCAAGGGCGACGTGGGCGTCGTGCCGCGACAGTTCCTCCGCGAGCTGGTGAACGTCATGGACCTCGTGGACGAGAACGAGGACTACTACCCCGATCAGGCCTACAAATTCTCGATGGTCTCGTTCGAGGCGACGATGACCCCGGAAGAACGCGCGAAGGCCGAGGGCCGTGAGCTGTCCGTGTCACTACCGACCGACGATCCGGACGAGGACTTCGTGCCCGCGGAACAGGTGTGGTGAGAGGCGGCTGAGGGTTCGCGATGGCCTCCGATCAGCAGCGCTCTAACGCTTGGACGGACCTGCCTCCTGCTTCTCAGAGGCCGCAGGAGCCTCGCGACCGGACGGTGTTCAGCCAGGCGCTGAAGACGATCGCATCGCGCCCTGACGGTGCCACGCTGGATGAGATCAAGGAGAGCTTCCGCGAGATCGGGCTCTACCATCACGATCCCCTGAAGCTGCTGCGGTGGCAGCACTCT
>JAYTLP010000602.1:0-3428 GCA_043729375.1 Myxococcales bacterium | reverse complement strand
TGCGGCGACCGCGTCCATCTGTTGCCTCGCGATGTCCGTGCGCTCTGCCGGCGCCCGGCATGCCAGTGGACGTTCAACAGCACGCCGACCCACGCGCGCTGCCGATTGTGTGAGCGACCACTGACGTCGAAGCAGTTCGGCCCTCGCCTGTGTGATGACGCGGACTGTCAGCGACGCGTGGCGGCTGAGCGACGCGCGGAGCAGATGCGGCGGTGGCACGAGGCGCGCGAGCGGTTCGAGCGGCGGGCCAGCGGCGTGCGGTCGGCAACGGCGCCGTCGCTCGGCGTGAACGACCCGGACGGCTACGATCTCGCGCGGGTGCCCTATCTACCAAACCGGACGACCAGGCTTCCGGCACGTCGGCGCGCGGCGTACGTGGTGCACCTGCGCGAGACCGTCGCCCAGGCGTTCGCGGAGCGTGCGGGAGGCGTGGAGTCGCCCGACTTCGATCTCCAGCACGACCAGCGGTACAACGTTGCCGCCCCTAGCGAGGCGATCGGGGTCGTGCTCGGTCGGGGCTGCGCACAGTGCCGCGGCGCCTGCTGTCCGCAGGGCGGGACGCGGGCATTCATCGACGCGCCGACAATCGCCCGTTATCTGGCACAGCACCCGACAGCCACCGAGGAGGAAGTCGTCGCGGCGTACCTGGGGTACCTCGGCATGCGCACGATCGCCGAAGGGTGTGTGAACCAGAGTGCGCGCGGCTGCACGCTCCCACGCGAGATGCGCTCGACGATCTGCAACAACTTTCTGTGTGGTGGGCTGCGCGAGCTGGTCGGTCGGCTCGTGGAGCGCGACATCGGCCAGCAGGATCCCCGGGTGTTCTACCAGGCCGGTCTAGGCGACGAGGCACACTTCGCATTCGTGGATCTGCGCGACGTGCGCATCGTGCGACGGCGCGCGAGCAGGATCGCGACAGATGCTCTGGACGCCGACGCGCCAAGATCGTAGTCTGTCAGCCGCGGGAGCGCCCCGCGCACGAGCTCGGTCGTACAGCTGGACGTTCAGGTCAGGAGCGATGATGGCGGTCATTCCCACGCATAAGGACTGGATGAGCCGCACGGCGCTCGGCTTCTCCAAGCCGAGGAGCAGCGAGCTCAAATTGGTGGACGATGCGCTGCTCAACTTCGCGCGTGAGCGCAACGGCACCGCACTCCAGGCGCTCGACAAGACGTGGCGTGGCTGGAAGCGCACCAAGGTGCCGAGCTGGCAGGCGTCGGAGCGCAACAAGGGCGGCATCCTGGTGCAGCTCGACGAGGGGATCCGCGAGCGACTCGGCCCGCTTGCAGGCGGCGTGGCGATGTCGCCGGCAGAGCGCGAGGCGCTCGCCTACATGGAGCGCGAGCGCCGGAAGGCGGTGCACACGCTGTTCGTGGGGCGGAAGGTCAAGTTCAAGGGCCGCCAAGCGGTGCGCGAGGCGAAGAAGGAGCTGGAGTCGCTCGACAAGGCGGGACGCGAACTGCTCTCGGCCACGGGAGTCACGAGCTCCAGTACGAAATCGGCCGCCAGCTCCGCGAGCTCGGCCAGCAGGGGGAGCTCCAGCGCGAGCGGTGCGAGCGGCATCGTGAAGTCGATGGGTGGTGGTCCGCTCGTGGACGCGAAGAATGCCGTGGACAAGATGCTCGCCGACTTCTTCGACGTCGCCGCGATCGACGTGATCAAGCCGATGCTGATGAGCATGTTCGGCATGGACATCGTCGCGACGATGATCCCGATCGTGGGCCACCTCTCGGGCGCCGGCTCGGTGCTCGTCTCGTGGGGCAAGGTGGGGAAGGCGAAGTACTCGGAGGTGACGAACCGGAATCATCGCGCCTTCGTCGGCGGCAAGGACAGCGACGCCGAACGAGCGTTCGCCAAGCTCGAGCGACTGATGCAGGGCGAGGTGAACACCGCGATCATGACGGCGGGGATCAAGACGACGTCATTCGCCGCGAAGTCGCTGCTCGTTCTGGCCGACGGCGGAGTGATCAGCGGCCCCGCGGTGGGCGCGGCCGAGGCACTCGCGACGGTCACGCAGAAGATCTACGACGTGGCGACAGAGTACAAGGAGACCAAGCGCGCGAATCTGGTCCTCTCGGATCCGCGGAAGCTCGACTGGACGCTGTTCGACGAGTACCCGCTGCTCGCTGCCTACATGCTGTCGTGTTCCACGCTCAGTGATGTCGTCAACATGTCACGCGTGGAGTTCGGTGGCCACGGTTGGATGGACGACATCGAGTGGATGAAGCGCACGCACATCGATCCGATGCGCGAGAGCTCCCGCATGCTGATCGAGAAGTCGCTGTTCGAGGTCGATGGGCTGATGCCGCTGGTGGCCCGGCACGACACGATCGTCAAGAAGGCGAAGATGACGTTCTCGACGTTGAAGGACCCGAGCGGAGCGGTGCTCAAGAAGTTCTGACCACCGCTCCGCTCCGCCGAGACTGGCCTAGTGTCGGATTGCGAAGAACCAGGCGCCGATCACCGGTCCGCGTGGGCCACGCCCAGGAGCGGGGGGCGGCGTACCCGGCGCTGGAGTGGGGGCCGGCCCGTACTCCGGCTGGAAGAGATACGCGACGTGGCTCACCGGATCGACGGCGATCGTCTTGGCGCTGCGCATCGTCGTCACCGTCGCGACGACCGAGTACTTGTCGGGTGCATCCTGGTGCGCGATGGTGACAGTACCGTCCCGCCCTGACGGGATGTAGATCAGCTTCTCGGCCGGGTCGAAGCCGAGCGCGTCGACGCCGTCGCCGTTCGCGATCGTCGCGACGACCTTGCCCGAGGTGCCGTCCACCACCACCGACGTCCGGCCGCAGCCGGCGAAGATGCGGTCGGTGCTGCGGTCGTAGGCGATGCCGGTCGGGCTCTCGCACGGCGCCAGGGGCCACGAGGCGAGGACCTTCATCGAGCGGCCGTCGAGCACCTGGATGGTGTTCTTGCTCTCGTTGTTGACGAAGATGCGCCCCTTGCCGTCGCCGACAGCGCCCTCGGGCGCGTTGTCCTCAAGCTCCGCCGAGCCGACGATGGCGCCAGTGGAGGGATCGAGCGCCACGGCGGTGCCGATCGGGCGACTGTGGTTGGTGAGGATGACGCGGTCGCTGCCCTCGTCGTACGCGATGCCATCGAGACCGCCGACTGGCACCTTCACCCGAGAGATCGGCGCGAGAGTGGCAGCGTCGAACACCGTGACGGTGGAGTCGCCGCCGTTGGTGGTGAAGCCGCGGTGCGTTCGGGGCACCAGTGCGATGCCGTGCGTGCGCGGCGTGTCGGGGATGTCACCGATGATCTTGCCCGTGCGCCCGTCGACGACCATGACATGCGTGCCGCGCGAGATGAAGACGCGGCCGGTGCCCGGCTCCGCCGTGAGGTAGTCGGTGCCGCCGTCGCCGCCGATGCTGTACTTGGTGGCGGTGAAGGTCTGGGCAGGGAGGGCAGCCGGCGCGACG
>JAYTLP010000601.1:0-3809 GCA_043729375.1 Myxococcales bacterium | reverse complement strand
CCTCGCGTTCGCGGCGATCGCCGCGCAGACGGACGCGCTCGTACGCTCGCTACGCTGAGAGCTGGCCCTACTCCGCGAAGGTGATCCGGCCGAAGCGCTCGGCTTTGTGAAAGTTGCCTCGGCCCTTGAGCGGCGACCATGCGAGCGCGTGCCGCTGACCATCCCTGAAGCTGTAGAGGTCGATGCGCCACGTGTCGCCGGGCTTCGGCGGCACTGCCACGCGGGCCCCGTGGATGCTCGACCACGGCAGCGCCAGCTCGACGGCGTAGAATTTCGGAGCCACGTGGATCGCGCGTTCGACGTGGCTCGACCAGTCCTGGTGGCCGAACACCTTTTCGGCGCCCGTGCCCGTGATGGGCTGGTTGTAGTCGTCGAAGTGGCTGTCGAAGACGGCGCCATGCACGTCCACCTGGAGCTCGTAGTAGTCGTGGTTGTCGCCGGGATCACCCGGCTGCATCATGAGCTCGACCCCCGAAGAAGCGCCCCAGATGTGCGGGTCCACGTCGTCGCGGCCGAACGGCGAGGTCGGCACATCGTCGTGCACGACGATGCCGAGGAAGAGCGCGCGATCGTCCCACGTCATGCGCGCCACTGCGGCCACGGGCGAGCGTCGGTCGTCGGCGCCGCTGCCGGGATCGACGAGCGGCCCGAGCACTGCCGCCGTGGCCCACACGGCATCGTCCAGCTTGCCGTCGAGCGTCGGCGCGGCGTGGGCGCGCGGGATCGCCAGCGGTGCACCCACGAGCGTCTCGTCGCCCTTGCGACCGGGGCAGAGCACGCTCCAGGACGGCTGCGGCGAGCATGCGGAGAGGAGGAGGCCGAGGGCGAGGACGCGCACAGCCCGCAGGATACGACGCGCGCGAGGCAACGGCGCCGTGTCATGCTCGGTCCAAGCTTTCGGACCCCCGCATACGTAATGGAGAAGGCATGAACCGACTTGTAATCGTCCTTCCGCTTCTCCTCGCCCTCACCGAGGGGTCGTCCGCGTGGGCGGACCCGGTGCCGCGCTTCGACCTCGCGAAGCTGTCCGTCGACGGCAACGTACTGTCGGTTTCTCCGGCGGACGTCGATGGGGACGGCAAGCAGGACCTCGTGGTCGTCTACCAGAGCGGTGCCGAGCCCGCGCGCTCGTTCGGCGTGTTCTGGAACAAGGGGAACGGCTTCTCGGCGAAGCCCGATGTCGTCATCAAGGTCGACCCGAAGGCGTGTGCCTACGACGTGGCCGACGTCGACGATGTGGGTGGAGCCGAGCTGCTCACGATCGGTCGCGATGGCGCGTGGGCCACGCACTTCTCCGGCCGCTCCCACCAGGCACCGACCGTGCTCTTCACCGAGCCGACGGTGTTCTACAAGCCCGACGGCAAGGTGCTTCCGCGCGTCCGGATCGCTCACGATCTGGGCGGCAAGGCCGGGCGTCGGCTGGTGGTGCCGCTGCTCGGCACCATCGGCGTGTTCGCTCGCTCGAGCGGCGCGTGGGCGGCCACCGCGCGCCTCCCCATCGACGGCAAGAGCTCGATCGCTTACGACGACCGGCTGACTCGCGGGGCCACGACGCTGCAGTCGTTCGGCGTCACGTTCCAGTTCCCGGCGATCCACGTGGCCGACTTCGACGGCGATGGGCTCCCCGATCTGATCTCTGCGGTCGAGGATCGCGTCGCGATCTTCAAGCAGAAGGCGGGCGCCGTCTTCGACGACAAGCCAGCGTTCCACCGGGACTTCGCCGTGCGCACGGCGCTCGAGGCCGCTCGCGTCGTGCAGTCGGCGAGCACGACCGTCGACGACTTCGACGGTGACGGCATCGCGGATCTCGTGGTGGCGAAGCTGGTCGGCAAGGGCATCACCTCGGCCCAGACCACCAACTACCTCTACCTGGGCCGTCGTGGTGGAGGGTACGGGGACAGCCCGAGCCAGACGCTCAAGTCGGATGGTTTCGGCGGCAGCGACATCGAGCCGATGGATCTCACGGGCGACAAGCACCCGGACCTCGTCGTGCCGACCGTGACCATGGGCGTGTGGTCGATCATCCGGATGTTGACCACGAAGGTGGTGGTGGTGAAGTTCCAGGTGTACCCGTTCAATGCACAGCATCGCTTCGCCGAGGCACCGACGGTCCGCGAGCTGAAGTTCAAGTTCTCGCTGGCAGGAGACACCGACATCCCGGCGGTCGAGATGCACGGCGACTACAACGGCGACAAGCGGCCCGACCTCGCGTTCGGTTCGAGCGAGACCGAGCTCGGCATCTATCCCGGCATCGACGCGGAGAGCATCGTCACGAAGGAGCCGATGGAGAAGGTGAAGGTGGACACGCGCGGCCGCCTCATCGCCGTCGACCTCGGTCACAAGGGCAAGGACGACATCATCCTCTACTATCCGTCGACGATGAGCTTGCGCAAAGAGATCGTCGTGCTGCAGAACCGCGGGCCCTGGTGAGCGTCGCGGTGCGTGGCGGGACGACGAGGCTCGCGACGAGGGCGGTGAGGCTGCCGACGACTAAGAGATCGAAGTACGACTCCTTGTGCGTGAGCCCGCAGGTCGTCGACAGCGCGATGACGGCGCCGTTGTGCGGCAAGATATCGAGCGCGGCCGAGCCCATCGCTGCGATGCGGTGCATGATCGCGGGTTCGATCTGCGCGGCGGCGGCCGCCTCCGCGTAGCCCTTGCCCATCGCGCCGAGCGCCAGACTCGTGAAGGGGCAAGCTGCCGAGACCGATGGTCGCCGGCACGAGGCGCTTCGGGACGTCGGCGGCGCGGAACAGCGAAGCAGCGATCGGGTACACCGAGAACGCCGCCACGAACAGCGAGACGCCGCCGCAAGTCAGCACCGCGCAGGACAGGACAGCACCACGGCGAGAATCACGCGCTCGGGCCCGGTCCAGCCGACGATCCGCAGCGCGATCGCACGCGCGGATCCCGACGCGTCCATGAGCTTGCCGAAGACTGCACCGAGCAGGAACAGCGGGAAGTACGTGGTCACGTGGCCGCCCATCGCGGCCATGGAGATCTGCGTGTACGTCGCGAGGAACCGCAGGTCGTGCAGGTTGAAGAGCAACGCGACGGCCGCGCACAACGGCGCCATGAAGACGACGCTCCGGCCGCGCTGAGCGAAGAACACGGGCAGCGCATGATGCGCCACTGGTGACCGGGCGGGTTGCGGAGAGCGTTCGAGACCGCTCACCTCCAGCGCTCGGCACTGCCCGCATCGTAGTGGAAATTTCCGCGCGCGCACCATCGCTTCGGATACGCTGAGGTCATGGTCGTGCACGCCGACGACAAGCTCTGTATCGCCATCGAGGGCGACCTCTGCATCCTGCGCTGGACCGACTCGCCCGGTACGGCGCAGTTCGACACCGTGCTCGCTACCACGCAGCGCGCAGCCACGCGGGGTCGCCTCGCGATCCTCAACGTCGTCGACGCTGCGGGCAAGATACCGCTCCTCGGGGCCGATGAGCTCGCGGCAGGCATACGCATGAGCAAGGGCTTCGAGCACGTCACCAAGGCGGTGAGCCACGTGCTCCTGATGGACGGCTTCACCGGTGTGACGGTGCGCATGTTCGTTGCGACGTTGACGCTCGTGCGTCGGTCGGGCTCGCCGAACAAGGTGTTCAGCACCGTCGACGAGGGGGCCGCGTGGCTCAAGCCGTTCGTGACGACGCCTGGGGTGGGGAGCCGTATCGTCGACGTGCACGACTCGCTGCGCTGAGCTATTTGCCCGCGGCATGCCGCCTGGCGAGCTCGCTCACCACGTCCGCGAGCCCCAGCCCACGACTCTTCAGCAGCACCAGCAAGTGGAACACCAGATCCGCGGCCTC
>JAYTLP010000600.1:0-9627 GCA_043729375.1 Myxococcales bacterium | reverse complement strand
ATGGCGAGAAGCCGGGAGGGAAGGCCCCTCCGAACAACTGGAAGTCGATGATCGGCGGCTCCGGCTGGCGTTACGACGCCACGACGGACCAGTGGTACTGGGCCACGTTTCTCGGCTTCCAGCCCGACCTCAACTGGCGCAACCCCCGGGTCAAAGCCGCGATGCTCGACGTCGTGCGCCACTGGCTCTCCAAGGGTGCGGACGGCCTGCGGCTCGACCTGTTCAACGCGCTCTTCAAGGACGAGTCGTTCGCGGACAACCCGCGCTCGTGGCGGCCGTTCCCCACGGAGCACAACTCCGACGGCTTCTTCCAGAAGGCGCTGCACACGCAGAACCACCCCGACACGATCCAGTTCGCCAGGGAGCTGCGCCAGGTCGTCGACGAGTTCTCGGATCCGCCCCGCTTCGTGGTCGGCGAGGTGTTCGGCGACGCGGCGCTGCTGCGCGAGTACTGCGGCCAGCAGGGCGACGGGCTCAACCTCGTCTTCCTCTTCAAGAGCCTCACTGCTCCCTTCTCGGCGCGCGGCTTCCACGATCTCGTCTCGGAGATCGAGCACGAGTTCCCGGACCCGCTCTACCCGACCTACGTGTTCTCGAACCACGACCGGCCGCGCGCCATGAACCGGCTGCGCGACGAGCCTGCGAGGGCGCGCCTCCTCGCTGCGTTCCAGCTCACGGTCCGCGGCGTGCCGTTCATCTACTACGGCGAGGAGATCGGCATGTCGCACCCGTCGATCCCGAAGTGCGACGCGCAGGACCCCGTTGCCGAGAAGTACAAGCGCATTCCAAAGGCGCTCGTTCCCATGCTGCTCAAGCGCGGCATCCTCATCAACCGCGACGAGGCGCGCTCCCCCATGCCGTGGGACGATGCGCATCACCACGGGTTCTCGGCACCGCACGTCGAGTCCACGTGGATGCAGTGCCACCCGCACGGCAAGACGGTGAACGTCGCCGTTCAGCGCGGTGACATCGATTCGGTACTGTCGACGTATCGTCGCATGCTGCACCTCCGGACCTCGAGCCCCGCGCTCTCCGGCGGCTCGCTCGAGATGATCGAGTCCGACGACAGGCACGTGCTCGCGTACCGGCGCATCGACGAGCACGAGGTAGCCTCGGTGTGGCTCAACTTCTCGGGCAAGCCCCACACCGTCGCGCTCGACGACCATCCCAGCGGTCGCCTCCACTCGAGCCTGCGCGACGGTGTCGTGGCGCCAGGCGCGACGCACGAGCTGTCGCCGTGGGAAGCCATCGTCGTGCTCACGGGCAGGTAGCAGATAGTTCGAGTTCGTCCGCAACCCCTTCGCGCGGTCCGCGATAATGCTCGCGATGGCCAAAGTGAAGAGCGTCTACGTCTGCCAGTCCTGCGGCCTCAAGAGCGGCAAGTGGCTGGGGCGCTGCCCGGAGTGCGCGGAGTGGAGCTCGCTCGTCGAGGAGGTCGCCGAGGGCACGCGCCCGGCCGGCGGTCTGCGCTCCGTCGAAGGGCCACAACCCATCACGAAGGTGAAGGCGTCCGACCGGGACCGCCTGTCCACGGGCATCAAGGAGTTCGATCGCGTGCTCGGCGGCGGGCTCGTGCCCGGCTCGCTCGTGCTGCTCGGCGGTGACCCGGGCGTCGGCAAGTCGACGCTGCTCCTGCAGGCGCTCGACGGCCTCGCGCGCATCGGGCCCGTGCTCTACGTGTCGGGCGAGGAGTCCGTGGAGCAGTCGGCGCTGCGCGCGCAGCGCCTCGGTGTGAAGAGCGACGAGCTCCACGTCCTCGCGGAGACCGAGATCGAGCGCATCCTGTCCATCGCCGACGACGGCAAGCCGCGCGCGCTCGCGGTGGACTCGGTACAGACGGTGTTCTCGTCGCAGCTCGCGTCGATCCCCGGGTCCGTCGGGCAGGTGCGCGAGGCGGCGGGCCGGCTGCTCACGTACGCAAAGACGCGCGGGGTACCGGTCATCCTCGTCGGCCACGTCACGAAGGACGGCTCCATTGCGGGCCCGAAGACCCTCGAGCACGTGGTCGACACGGTGCTCTACTTCGAGGGCGAGAAGACCTCGAGCTACCGGATCTTGCGCGCGTCGAAGAACCGCTTCGGGTCGACCAACGAGATCGGCGTCTTCGAGATGAACGCGTCCGGCCTGAAGGAGGTCGAGAACCCGTCCGCGCTCTTCCTCGCCGAGCGCCCGCTCCATGCGCCCGGCTCGGTGGTCGTGGCTGCCGTGGAGGGCTCGCGCACGATCCTCGTCGAGGTGCAGGCGCTCGTCGCGTCGGCGCACGGCATCCCGCGGCGGACCGCGCTCGGCGTGGATCCGATGCGGGTCGCGCTGCTGCTCGCCGTCATCGAGCGGCGCGCCGGCATCGACATTCTCGCGCAAGACGTGTTCGTCAACGTCGCAGGCGGCGTACGGCTCGACGAGCCGGCTGCCGATCTCGCCATCGTCGGCGCGCTCTGCTCGTCGGTGCGACGGAGGGCGCTCGACCAGCACACCCTCGTGTTCGGCGAGGTGGGTCTGGCCGGCGAGGTTCGCGCGGTCGCGCAGGCCGACCTGCGCATCGCCGAGGCCGAGCGGCTCGGCTTCAAGCGAGTCGTGATGCCGGAAGCCAATCGCGTCCGATTGCCGAAGAGCAAGCTCGAGCTCGTGGGCGTGGGTCGGGTCGATCAGGCGCTGGCTGCCCTGCTCGACTGACGGAGCACGAGGCCGAGCTCGGCGGTGACGAGGCCGGCCGCGAGGTAGATGCCGGGTAGCCAGCGTGGCACGCCGACCACGTCGGGGTGGACGTAACGGAACGCCCCCACGCGTGACAGTGCAGCCTCCAGCAGCGGGCCGACCGCGGCGAGCTGCAGAGAATGCATCACCACCCAGCGCGGGCGCCCCTCGCCGAGCACGCGCACGACGAACGTGCCCGTCAGCACCAGCAGCGTCACGTTCGGTCGGTCCCAGGCCGCAAAGGACGTGTACGCGTACGCGCCGCAGAAGAACCCGAGGTCGGCGAGGAGGCGGCTTACCGGTCCGGACGCGCCGTGGCCGAGCACCTGCGCGCTGCGTACGGCGAGCACCGACGCCACGAAGAACTCGGGCCACACCCACCACGCCTGGCCCCACCACGAGACCGGCGTGTAGGTCAGCACCCCGTGGGTGGCGTGGAGGTGGTCGCAGAGCACGCATACGCAGGCCCCGAGGAGCCCGAGCGCAAACCAGCGGCCGGCACCGCCCACTCGTCTAATGAGGCTTGCCGCCGAGGTCCTTCACGCGCTTGCGCGCGATGTCTGCCTCGGCCGGGTTCTTCGTGCCCACCAGGTCGAGGTAAAGGTTCCACTCGCGAATGGCGTCCTCGTTGCGCTTGCCCTGCGCGAACAGGATGCCGAGGTCGTGGTGCGCCTCGGCGAGCGTGGGCTGCTGCTCGGTCGCCTTCTGGTACTCGGCGATGGCCTCGGCAGTCTTGCTCTCGCGACGGTAGACCGTCGCGAGGTTGTAGTGGAACTCGGCCTGGTCTTTCAGCTCGAGCGCCCGCTTGAAGTACTTCTCGGCCTCGGGCATCCGGTTCGTCTGGCGGTAGGCGACGCCGAGGTTGGACAGACCCACTGGGTCCTTCGGATCGAGGAGCACGGCCTGCTCGAGGTGCAAGATGGCCTTGTCGTACATCTTCTTCTGCCGGTAGAGCGCCCCGAGCGACTGCTGTGCCGCCGGATCGTTCGGGTTCAGCGTCGTGGCCTCCTCCAGCTCGTGCATGGCCTCGGTGTCCTTGCCGAGCCGCGCGTAGGTGTAGCCGAGGCTGGCGTGGGACTCCGAGCTCTTCGGCTGGAGCTTCACCGCGCGCTCGAAGTGCTCCCTGGCCTGCTCGAGCTCGTTGCGCTGCTTGAACAGCACGCCTGCGGAGAACTCGGCCGCGGCGTAGTCCGGCCGGAGCTTGATGGCTTCGAGCATCTCGGACAGCGCGAGGTCGTTCTTGCCGTCCTTCTTGTAGGCCAGGCCCTGGCGGTAATGGACGTCGGCGTCGTCGGCCAGTGCAACCCCGGCGCCGGGCCCGACCAGGAGGCCGATGGTGAGGAACGAGGACGCGGCGAGCGCGAACGAGAGCACACGTTGCATGAGCCACAGCGTCGCATGCGCCGCTTGTCAGCACCAGACGGCTGCGGTAACAGGTACGACTCGCCACCGAGGAGCCCACCGTGATGAAGTCCTTCCTGTCCGCCGCAGCCGTGTTCGTCCTCGTGACCGGCGTCGCTCGTGCCCAGCTCCCCACCGAGGACGAGCTGAAGGAAACTGCCAAGACCGCTGGCACCGGTGCGCTGGAGGGCGCCGCGACCGCAGCGGGCGAGGTGGCAAAGGACCCGTCCGGAGCGAAGAAGCACATGGGCGGGGCGGCCAAGAAGGTCGCGGTCGGCGGCGTCAGGGGTGCACAGACCGCCGTCACCACCAAGAAGACGGTCAAGACCACGACCACCACCACCACCGTCAAGACCGAGACGCAGCCGGCCACGGCCACCCCGGCCACGGCTGCGCCGGTCCACGCGCCCCCGAACTAGTTCGTCCCACCCCTGGGCGCGAGGGAGAGCTGCTCGCGGTCGGCCTCCTGGATTGCGTCCGACGCCACGTCGTACTCGCCGCCCGCGTCGGTCAGCTCCTCGAGGACGGGGGCGAGCTCGGCGGCGAGCCGGCTCGAGTCCGCCGAGCGATGACGGAGCGCAGCGAAGCGGAGCCGCTCGAGTGTCGCCACCTGGTGCTCGAGCCGGGCGACAGCGCGCTCCCGCCCGGCCAGGATCTCCGCCAGCGCCTGCCTCTGCGCGCGCACCGCGGCGATCGCGCGCTCGAGCTCGACCACCGTGACGGGGTCCTGGCTCTTCTCGAGCCGCGTCTCGAGCAGGACGATGCGCTCAGTCAGCGACTCGGGCCGCGTGCTCGAGGCCCGGCGCTCGATGTCCAGCCAATCCCCGGCGAAGCGGACCATTCGCCGGACGAGGTCGTCGGCCGCCCGAACCATGGGATCGGTCGAGGCAACGCCCTCGGTCGCGTGGCGATGCGCGTCCGCAGCGCGGCGCAGGAGCGCCGCCACGTCCTGGTTGGCGCCGTGGATCTGCCCCGCGAGGCTTTCCAGCGATGCCCCGGCCGGTCTGACGACCGTCGGCCTGCCACCGAGCAGCCGCCCGATGGCCCCGACCCCGACAGCGGCGCCGAAGCACACCCCCGATGCGAGCTCGGCGAGCCCCGAGCCCAGCCACGGCTCGAGTGACCCGGCTGCCACGAGTCCCCGCTCGATGACGAAGCCGGCCAGCGCGCCAGCCGTGCCGACGAGGAGCGCGACCCCTCGGTCGCGCAGGGGATAAACGCCCCGGGCGAGCCCGATGCCGAAGAGAAGGGAGACGAATGGGAGGCTCGCGTGGACCCGCAACTCGCCGAGCGCCGGGCCGATAAGGCCAAGGAGCAGCAGGCCCGTACCGTCGACGAGAGAGCGAGGCGGTACGATGGCACCGACGACGACGCAGAGCTGGAGGCCCACCAGGAGCGCCGAAACGGGGCCAGGGACCGCGGCCAGGAGGAGCAGCCGGAGGACCGAAAAGGCCGATGCTGCGAGCACAGCACGCCAGACCCCATCGTGTAACAGCTCGTGATCGCTGGGGTTCATGGGCATGCTTGATCAAAACGCACGACCGTGGTGATCGATCTACGGGAAATGCAGGTCCTCACCCCATCTTCGGGCTCCCTCCTTCTGGATGGCGCCATGGGCACCGAGCTCATCGAGCGCGGGCTGGATATCCGCGCGGACATCGCCGAGCGGTGGGTGCTCGAGCGAGCGGAAGAGGTCTCCGCCGTCCACCAGGCCTACGTGGCCGCAGGTGCGCAGGCGCTGCAGACCTGCACGTTCGGAGCGCTGCGAACCCGTTTGGCCCCTCATGGACTCCAACTCCACGTGAACGAGCTCTGCCACACTGCACTTGCGCTGGCCCGGGCGGCCGCGGAAGGGCGGCCGGTCATCGCCAGTCTGGGTCCGACCGGCATCGTCGTGCGCGCGGGAGCGACGGGCCTGGGTGCACAGATCGAGGCCGAGGTCGCCGAGGCTGCCGCCGCGCTGGCCACGGCCGACGTCATTCACCTCGAGACCCAGCTCTCGCCGGAGGAGCTCGTCGCCTCGGCGGCCGGCGTGCGCAGCGGCGCGCCCGGCGTCCCGCTGTGGATCTCCGTCACGCTCATGACCGGCGCGTCCGGCCTCGAGACCCCGCACGGCGTGCCGCTCGAGCGGATGCTGAAGGCCCTCGGGAAAGCCCGTCCGGACGCGGTCGGCGTGAACTGCTCGCTCGATGCCGACCGGATTCGCGACGCGGTCGAGCGGCTGGTCGACGCGAATCTGGGTCCGGTCGTGGCTCGCCCGCAGGCCCATGTCTCCGAGAAGTGCGCCACGGGTCGTAGCTCCGAGGCCCCCACGAGGTTTGCCGAGCGCGCTGCTCGGCTGTTCGATCTGGGCGCAGCAGCCGTTGGTGGTTGCTGCGGGACCAGTCCGGCGTCCATTGCGGCACTCGCCGCGGTGCTGTCGGGTCACGCGCGGGAGCCCCACGGTCCCGTCCAAAAGGAGCTGACGAGATGACCCTGATTCTCGACGCAGCACGCCTTCTCGTACTCGCAATCATCGGTGTCCAGCCCTTGCAGGCCGATCGCGGCCTCGCCACGATCTTCGGCGAGCAGGGAGACACGCTGGCCGGCGACCACCTCTATTGCACCGGCAAGAAGCTCGAGCCGGACCAGCTCGCCTGCGCGCACCGCACCCTCCCGTGCGGCACCGTGCTCGTGCTGGAGAACCCTCGGACCGGTCGCTTCGCCACATGCGAGGTGCTCGACCGGGGCCCGTTCGGAGCCAAGCTCGAGTCCGGGAGCTGGGGCTTCAAGATCCGCCAGACCGACCCGGGCACCTGGCGCGGAATCGTGGACCTGGCGCCCGCGGTCGCCACGGCGCTCGACCACAACGGTCGCGAGCCTGTGCGGGTCTACTACAAGGCCATCGGTCCCAGCGGGCACCGCACGACGCGTACCGAGTTTCGACGCATTCTCGCGGAGCGCTGACCGAAAAGCCTGATAGGGTCGGCGCCGATGAAGCCGCTGCTCATCGGCATCGCCGGAGGAACTGGCTCCGGCAAGTCGACCATTGCTCGGAAGATCGCCGAGGGCCTACCCGCGGGCTCGGTCGAGACGCTCGACCACGACAGTTACTACAAGGCGCACCCCGACCTGTCGCTCGAAGATCGCGCTCGCCTCAACTACGACCATCCCGACTCGCTCGACAACGACCTGCTCGTCCAGCACCTCCAGGCCCTGCGCGAGGGCCGGGCGGCGGACGTGCCGATATACGACTTCAAGACGCACTCGCGCGCGCACGAGACGCGGCACATCGATCCGACCCGCATCCTCATCGTCGAAGGCATCCTGGTCTTTGTCGAGGAGCGCGTCCGCAAGCTGCTCGACGTGAAGCTCTTCGTCGACACAGATGCCGACATCCGCGTGTTCCGGCGCATCCGGCGCGACCTCGAGCAGCGTGGCCGCACCTTCCAGTCGATCCGCGAGCAGTACTACGCCAGCGTGCGGCCCATGCACCTCCAGTTCGTCGAGCCGTCGAAGCGGTGGGCCGACCTCATCATCCCCGAAGGCGGAGACAACCACATCGCCATCGACCTCGTACTCGGCAAGTTGCACCACGTCCTTGGCTAGTCGCCGCGCCGCTCGCGGTCGCACACGCCACGACGGCGGATGCGAGTGCGGCGCAGTCCGGTATCGCATGACGGACCCCATCGTCGTGAGCTGCTGTCACTGCCGCGACTGCCAGCGCATCACCGGGTCCGCGTTCGCGCTCGACGCGATGATCGAGACGACCCGGGTCGAGCTGGTGAGCGGCCGACCGGTGCAGCTCCATCGCGGCGGCGCACGTGCCTGGCGCTGTGGCACCTGCTTCTCCCTGCTGTGGGCCGACCACCCAGCGCTCGGCGATGCGTTTCGGTTCGTGCGTATCGGGACGCTGGACGACGCGGAGAGCCTCGTGCCGGACGTGCACTTCTTCGTCCGCAGCAAGCACCCCTGGGTCGTCGTGCCCGACGATGTTCCACAGTTCGAGACGCTGCCGGCCAACGGGATGGGCGCCACGCTTTCGCCGGATCGCCGGGCGCGCCTGGACGCTGCGACCGGGTAGCGAGCGGGCCTCGTACGCGACGACGTCCGGCCGCCGGACGACTGCGGCCGCCTCCCGGACGGGCTCCGCCTCGTCACTCCGCAACGCGCCGGAACTGCTCGCGCCCCGACTGGCACCGTCAATGCTGACAAGCAGTCCGCCATCAATCCCGATGGCGGGAGGTGCTCATGGTTCGACGCGATGCCCCGTTCGTCCTGTTCACGCTGCTCGCGGCAGCCTGCAGCAGGGGTCGTCCGATCGCCCCGCCGCCGATGCCAACGGCCGATCTCGCGGGTGCGCTCGCCGCGCTCGAGCAAGAGACGGGTCACCCGTGGCAGGTCCGGCTGAACCCGGAGCTCGGCACGCCCGCGTTCCTCGACGGCAGGACGGTGCCGTTGGCTGCCACGCCCGACGACGCCGTGCGCGCCGCGCGGGCCTTCCTGGACGCGCACCACGTGCTCTTTTCGCTGTCGTCCGACGACTTCGCCTCCACCTCGAGCCACACCGACACCGACGGCAGCACGCACGTGCGGCTTCAGCAACGCGCCGGGCGACTCGCCGTGTGGGGCTCCGAGCTGCTCTGCCACTTCGCCAGCGACGGGGCGCTCGTGCACGTGAACGGCCGCTACGGTCCCATCGAGCTGCCGGCATCGACCACGCCTTACATCGACGCGGGTCGCGCGCGCGTCGTGGCGGCGCTGACCGCACGCGCGCTGCGGCCGGCCGCCGATCCCGACAACGTCTCGACCTCCGAGCCGGAGCTACTGTTGTTTCCCGTCGAGGCCGGGCTCGAGCCGGGCCGGGCGCGCCCGACGCGGCTCGCGTGGCGCACGACCGCGCGCATCGAGAACGTCGTCGACGCGCGCCCGATTGTCCTCGAAACGCTGGTCGACGCCGGGGACGCGGCAGTGCTGGCCGCCGTCGATCACGTCGTCGGCATGGTGGGGTCCGGTGTCGGGGTGTTCGGCGACCGCAAGTCGCTGGCCATCGAGGAGAAGCGCTCCGGGTTCTGGCTGGAGGATCGTGCACACGGCGGTGGCACACCGAGCCGGACGTTCTCGGCGGGTGGCAAGTGGAAGCTGCCGGGCTCGGAGGTGCGCTCGCGCGTCCTCGATACCTGGGATGCCGAACCAGCGAGCGGCACGGCCGGCGCGGCCGTCGATGCGCATGCACACGTCGGCGAGACGTGGAGCTACTTCGCGCGCGAGCACGGTCGTCTCGGCTGGGCCGACGACGACACCGGCATCCGCACGACCGTGCACTACGGGCAGGAGCACGGCGGCGCGTTCTTCGATGGCACGCAGCTCGTCTTCGGCGACGGCAACCGCATCATGACGTCGCCGGCGGCTGCGCTCGACCTCGTGGCCCACGAGTACACCCACGGCATCATCGCGGCGACGTCGCAGCTCTCGCCCGTCGGAGTCGGCGGCGCGATCGGCGAGGGCCTCGCCGATCTCTTCGGCTGCCTCGTGGCGTGGAACTCGGGTCAG
>JAYTLP010000599.1:0-5321 GCA_043729375.1 Myxococcales bacterium | reverse complement strand
CTCGAGATCGAGCCCGTGACCGACGACGACAACGAGCCACAGGCCGCGCAGACGCCCGGCGGCCCGCGCATCATCGCCGTCGGTGGGGGCAAAGGTGGCGTCGGCAAGAGCCTCATCGCGGCCAACCTCGCCGTGTACCTCGCACAGCTCGGCAAGCGCGTCGTCCTCATCGATGCCGATCTCGGAGGCGCTAACCTGCACAACTTCGTCGGCGTGGAGCGGCCGACGCTGACGCTCGGCGACTTCTTCGACAAGCGCGTGGCGCGCGTCCAGGACTGCGTCGTGCCCACCGCCGTCGCGAACCTCGGTCTCATCTCCGGCGAGGGTGATCCGATCTGGGCCGCCAACCCGAACCCCGCCACCAAGAACCGCCTGCTGTCGCAGATCCGCGGCGTCGAGGGCGACTACCTCATCTGTGACCTGCCGTCGGGCTCCGGCTTCACGGCGCTCGACTTCTTCCTCGCGGCACACCTCGGCCTCCTCGTCGTCGCGCCGGAGCCCACGTCGGTCGAGAACACCTTTCGCTTCATCAAGAGCGCTTTCTTGCGCCAGCTCCGCGGCGTGCGTGAGCTCGAGAAGCTCGCCGCGGGCAAGGCCGATGGCGGGCTGCCGGCGCCCCTGGATCTGCTCGAGGCAGCGCGTCGAGACGTGCCCTCGGTCGCGCCGCGCATCGCCGAGGAGATGCGGCGCTTCCGGCCGCGCCTCATCGTGAACCAGACCCGCGCGAAGAGTGATCACGAGCTCGGCGCTGCGCTGCGCTCGACGGGGCGCAGGCGGCTCGGTCTGTCCATCGAGTACCTCGGTGCGCTCGAGACGGACGACGCGGTGTGGCAGGCGGTGCGCCGTCGACGCCCGTTGCTCACGGAGCACCCCGAGGCGAAGATCTCGAAGGACCTCGAGCGCATCGCACGGCGGGTCATGGCCACCTTCGACGAGAAGCCGGCCGAGCAGGAGCTGCCGCGCGCCACCTCCGACCAGACGCTCTACGAGGTGCTCGAGCTCGAGTCCGGCGCCAGCGACGAGGAGATCCGCCGCGCGCATCGCCGTCAACGAGAGGTGTACGCCGGCGAGTCGATGGCCGTCGCAGGCCTTTACTCGCCGGCCGGCCTCACGCTCGTGCAGGACCGCCTCGAGGAGGCATACGACACGCTGCTCGACGGCAAGCGTCGCCACGAGTACGACGTCGATCTGTTCCCGAGCGGCAAGCCCTCGCGGAAGCCGCAGCCGTCATCGCCTCAGCCCGTCGCCGCGCAGCTCACGCCGGCGTCGGGACAGTCCGTGGAGACCGCGCCCACGCCCGAGCTTCCCGAGCCGGTCATCAACGGCGACACCGAGATCACGGGCGCGCTCCTGCGCAAGCTCCGCGAGTCACGTGGCGTGAAGCTTCAGGACATCTCCGCGCGCACGAAGGTGGGCGCGTCGCACCTTCGCGCCATCGAGGAGGAGACGTGGGACGTCCTCCCTGCCGAGGTGTACCTGCGCGGGTTCCTCGTCGAGTTCGCGCGCTTCCTCCGCCTCGACGTCGCCCAGGTCACCCAGAGTTACCTCAACCGCTGGCGACGCAATCGCCGCATCGTGGCCGACTAGGCTCCGCAAGGCTGGAACGCGGGGAGTTTGACGCCGTCGGTGGCGAGCACGTAAGCTGAGGCAATGGCTGCCATCGACAAACCGGACCGCGCGCGCCAGCTCGCACGCGCCATCGCTTCCGACCTCACGCTCTATCACGAGAAGGAAATCGTCGAGGGCATCGAGAACGACACCCTGTTCACGGTGATGAAGGACCACATCGAGGAGGGCCGCGCTCTTTTCAAGAGCCGGGTTATTCCCGAGATCTTCACGCTCAACCTGTACGACCGCGCCATCGTCGACGTGATGATAAAGTCGAAGGGGCATGTGAAGTCGAAGATCTGGTAACGCAGCGCTACACGGTGCCCGAGGCCGACGCGGGCAAGCGGCTCGACGTCTGGCTCGCGGCCCACACCGACGTCACGCGGTCGCAGCTCCGGCGCCGGATCGAGGCAGGGGAGGTCACTGTCGACGGTGCGGTCGTGCTGACGTCGTCGCGCGCCGTCCGCATCGGCGAGACCATCGTCTTTTCGCCCGCGGCCGCAGAAGCGGTCAGCGACCAGCCGGAGGACATCCCGCTGTCGATCCTCTTCGAGGACGATGCGCTCGTGATCCTCGACAAGCCGGCCGGCATGGTCGTGCATCCGGCCACGTCGCACCAGGCTGGCACGCTCGTGAACGCGCTCCTTCATCACTGCGGCGACAGCTTGCGCGGCATCGGAGGCGAGCGTCGCCCGGGCATCGTGCACCGCCTCGACAAGGACACGTCCGGGGTGATGGTCGTGGCCAAGGACGAGTCGACGCTCGTCGCGCTGCAGAAGCAGTTCCACGACCACGACCTCGAGCGTCGCTACCTCGCCATCGTCGAGGGCAGCGTCATCGACCGCGGTACTTTCCGTACGGGTCACGGGCGCGACCCACGCGATCGCAAGAAGTTCTCCTCCAAGGTATCGGGCGGCCGCCACGCCGTGACGCACTGGCAGGTGAAGCAGAGGTTCCGCAACGCGACGCTCGTCGAGGCCCAGCTCGAGACCGGGCGCACACACCAGATCCGTGTCCACTTCAAGGATGCCGGTCATCCGCTCGTCGGCGACGTCGTCTACGGCCATCGACCGCGAGATCCCGTCCTGCGTGCGGTCCACGAGGCGCTGGGGCGGCAGGCGCTGCACGCGGCCGTGCTCGGCATCACTCACCCGCACGATGGTCGAATGCTGCGCTACGAGACACCGCCGCCCGCAGACTTCGCCGCAGCGCTCTGCGCGCTGCGCGCGGACGCGACCGATACCTGATCGTCGACGACGCGTGCGTGGCGCGCGCGGAGGCCCCCCGCCCGTATGCACCACGTGCAGAGCAGCCGCGCGCCGTCTCGACGCTGCTTGCCCCGGGCTGGAACCTCGAGCTCGATCGCTCGGCGGCGTGAGCTACGTCCATGTCCAGCGCAGGTGGCGAGCTTCTGGATCGGAACCCTTTCGGGGCGAACCCGCTCTCCGGCGCGATGGGTGGGCCCGGACAGGTTGCCGGCCTCGTGACGTTTGTTGCCGGTCTCGCCGGGAGCAAGACGATCGAGCGCATGCCCGTGCAGCTCGCGCCTCTCGGCCTTCGCGAGGGCGGCGGCATGGGCTCTCCTGCAAGTCCCGAAGACGGGGGTATGCTCGTCTCATGCTCGTCCGCTCGCCGAGGTTGTCCGCGCGTCATGGGTTCTCGACGCGCGAGGGCGGGGTGTCCACCGCGCGCTACGCGTCGTTGAACCTGTCGTACAAGTGGGGCGACGAGCGAGAGAAGGTCGACGAGAACCGGCGTCGTTTTGCCGCGGCAGGTGAGTTTGTCCTCGAGCGGCTCCACGCGCCGCGACAGGTCCACGGCACGACCATCCTCACCGTCGATGCCGCGACCGATCGGGCAGAGGTTGCAACGGTCGCGGCCGACGGGCTCGTGACCGACGTGCCCGGCGTCGTGCTCGCGGTGGCGACCGCCGACTGCGTGCCCGTGTTGCTGTCGGATGGGCACGGCCGCGTCGCCGCGCTGCACGCGGGCTGGCGCGGCACGCTCGGCGATATCGTCGGGCGCGGTGTCGAGGCCCTGGTCGCCCTCGGGGCTGCGAAGTCATCCATCGTTGCTGCGCTCGGGCCTTGCATCTGCGTGCGCTGCTTCGAGGTGGGCGAGGAAGTTGCCGCGCCGTTCGAGGCGCTCGGTGCGGTGTCGCGCGGTGAAGGCAAGCCACACGTCGATCTGCGTGTCGCGAATCGCGTGCTGCTCGAGCGCGCGGGCGTGCACGCCATCGACGACGCACCACCGTGCACGATGTGCGAAGCGCAGCGCTTCTTCTCGTTCCGCCGCGATGGCGGCGAGATCGGGCAGCAGCTCTCGTTCGTGATGGCCTCGTGAAGTACCTCGGGTTCATGTGTGCGCTCGCTGCGTGTGGCACCCAGCCGACCTCGTTCGACCTCGGACCTCGTGACGCAGCCGTCGACCGCGCCCTCACCGCCACGGATCGGGATGGCGACGGGCTCGACGACACGGAGGAGCTCGCCATCGCTCGCGATTACCTCCCGTTTCTCTCCATCGGTGGTGACGAGATGTGCCCCACGAGCGGGCTCGTCGTGCGCGTGACACCGGCCGAGATCGTCGGGCTCGTCCGCGTGCGCTACGGGTGGATCTTCGACCGGGACTGCGACGTCGGGACGCGAGGCGTGGTCGGAGGGTTCGGCTTGCTCGTCGATCCCTCCCGTGCGGCGCCGGACGGCATCGTGTCGCTGCGCAGCGTCAGCCGCCCCGACAGCTTTTGCCAGGCGCTCTCGACGTGTGGTCAGTGCCCTGGCCAGCTGGCGTGCGAGACACGCCTCGGGCGGCCGACCCTCTGGGCCAGCGTGAACCGACACGCGATCTACGCGAACCGCTCGCTGAGCTGCCTCCAGTCCGGCGCGTGCGTGGCGCTGTGCGAGAATGCCGCAACGAGCGCTGCGCCGCCGCTGGTCAACGTGGGTGAGCCGGACGCGCCGCTCGTCCGCGATCTCACCGACGACGGCTTCATCTCGGCCGCGAACGGTTGGCAGAGCACGGAGCTCTTCCACTACGACCCGTTCGGCGGCCAGCCTTTCGGCGACGGACCTTCATTGCGCACCGTCCTCGACGACCCGCAGCGCAGCGACCCGCCCGGCTGCTGAGCGAGCCTGCGCACGCACACGCCCCGACGCCGCCGAGCTGCTACGCGACGGCTCTAGTCTTCGTGGGCGCCACCGCCACCGCGTCGGCCGCGGTTGCCACCGCCGGCGCCATCGCCGAACCCACCGCCGCGGTTGCCGCCGCCGCCGCCGCCGCGCTGGGGTTCACGTGCCTCGTTTACGACGATGGTGCGGCCGCCGAGGTTCTGGCCGTTGTGCTCGCTGATGGCGGCTTTCGCCATGCTGTCGTCGGCCATCTCGACGAATGCAAAGCCTCGAGGACGACCCGTATCGCGATCCGTCACGATCTTGACCTGCGTGACCTGGCGTCCGCCCTGCTCGAAGAAGCCCCGTATCATGGCGTCGTCGGCTGTGTACGGCAGGTTCCCCACGTAGAGCCTGGTCCCCATCGCGATCTCCTCATCTGGAAGCCGGGTCCCCGCCGCTGGAGAAGCGAAAAGCCGCTCACCGACTTCACTATACAGGTTTTTCGGCGTCGATGCAACGCCCGCTGTCCGACGGGGGCGCTATGGCTTTTTGCGCGGAGGCCGGCAAGCTAGTGGCCGCGCATATGGACGTCCGCTGCGAGAAGTG
>JAYTLP010000598.1:0-4825 GCA_043729375.1 Myxococcales bacterium | reverse complement strand
GTGCGCTCGAGCGCCGCGAGCGACGCAGGCCCGTAGCTCGGGGCAGCGACGGGGGTCGACGATGTCGCCAGCTCGGCGCGGGACGGGAGGCGCTGCCCGCCGACCGCGCCACGCGGCGCGGCGTCCCGAACCCGCTCGGCCGTGGCCTCGACGATCTTCAGCGGCCCCGACGAGGTGAGGCGTGCGGGCAGGTCGCGAGACGCCGGCTGCGCGACCGGGGGCACGGGGATCTGGAGCGAGTGCTCGCTCGGCAAGGGCGGGCTCTGGCGCGGCACCGGCGCCTCGAAGGCTGCCCGCGCCACTCGCGCGGAGAGCACCGCGGCACGAGGCGGACGCGACGCGATGTACTCCGCCGGCTGCACGCGCGTGCGCACCTCCGAATCGGCGTCGAAGGAGTCATCGTCGGAATCGGGCCCGGGCCCGGGCTCGTAAGCCGGGCCCGGACCGTGCTGCACGAGAGTGGGAGGTGGCTCGAATTCCGCTCCGCCGACGAGCTGCACGATCGACGTGAGCTCGCGCTCCGGCAACGAGATCGGGCGCGTGCCGGAGGGCCGGTCGTCGAGGCCCTCGTCAGCGGTGATGATGACGTTGGTCCCATCGCCGGATGGAGCGCCCTCGAGCGTCGCGCTCATGGGCGCATCGGGCCCGAGCCAGGCGGTCGGGTCGTTGCCGCACGCGCGCAAGAGGTCTGCCGCGAGCGTTCGCTCGTCGAGCGCGCGCGTCGTGCGCTGCGCCACGTACAGCAGCGCGGCGCGCATCTCGTCGGCGGTGGCCCAGCGCGCGTCGCGGTCGAGCGCGAGCGCGCGCAGCACCACCGCGTCGAGGTCGGGCGTCACGTCGGCCCGCGAGCGCGAGGGGGCCAGCACCGGCTGCGCGAAGATCATCGCGGGCGACTGCAGCGTGCTGCCGACGAAGAGGCGCTCGCCGACTAGCAGCTCGTACAGCATGACCCCGACGGCGAAGAGGTCCGCGCGCCGATCGACCGGCTCGCCGCGGGCCTGCTCGGGGGCCATGTAGCCCAGCTTGCCCTTGACCTTGAAGACGACCGAACCGAGGGTCGGCGACTTGGCGATGCCGAAGTCGGTCAGCTTCACGACGCCGCTCGCGCCGAGAAGGATGTTGGACGGTGATACGTCGCGGTGCACGAGCCCGAGCGGCGCTCCCTTGCGGTTTCGCTTCTCGTGAGCGCACGACAGCGCCGAGAGCACCTCGCAGGCGATGAAGAGGATCGAGTCGAGCGAGAGCCTGCCCTGACGGCGGCGCGCTCGCCGCAGCAGCGTGCGGAGGTCGCCGCCGCGCACGTACTCCATGACGATGTAGTACTCGTCGACACTGCCCTGCACCGTCTTCACGAGGTCGAAGACGCGCACGATGTTCTTGTGCGACAGCGATGCGACGAGCGCCGCCTCGCGGACGAACAGCTCGATCAGCTTCGGGTCCTGCGCGTGCTCCGGGGGGAGCTGCTTGATGACGACCTCGTCGTGCTCACCATCCGCGCCCACCTTCGTGCGCCGCCCCAGGTAGATCGAGCCCATGCCGCCGTGCGCAAGGAGCGACTCGGCCTTGTAGCTGTGCAGATCGGTCTGGAACGATTTGTCCACGTGACGCGGGCGAAGCATACGGCCAGCGACGGCAAGCAGCAAACGTGCCGTTGCCTTTGGTACGATCGTCGCGTGGCGGACCGTGGCACCAAGGACGTGCTTTTGCGCCTGCGGCGGGTGCGCGAGCTCGAGCTGCGGCGCGATCTCGTCGTGCGGCGGGCCGAGCGAACAGCCGCGCGGCGCGACGTCGTGGCTGCAGAGAACGAGCGTCGCCGCGTGGAGGCGCAGCTCGCGGCCGCGCAGGCGCGCGCGACCGCGTTCTCAGCGCCCGTGCCCGCGGGTCGCCTCGCGCATGCCATGGGCTACGCGCGCTCGCTCGACGAGACGACGAAGCGAGCGCGCGTGGCCCAGCTCCTCGCGAGCCGGAAGCTCGACGTCGCAGAGCTGCGGCTGACGGCAGCTCAGAAGGCGCTCGGCGACGCGGTGCATGCACGCGCGCGCTCGGAGTCCTTGCAGCGGAAGGAGCGCGCAGCAGACGTTCGCACCGACGAGCGGCGCGAGCAGGTCGAGACGGAGGACCGCTGGCGGCCCGCGCCGCGGCGTCGCGGTCGTTTTTGACCAGACCCGATCAGCGGCGCTAAAGTGCTTGAACATGCCCCTTGGTCTCCGAGCCCGCTGGGCTCTCCGTCACTCCCTGCCGCTGGCCGCGCTGCTCTCCGGCTGTGCGAGTACCGGCGATATCCCGCAGCCGGGCGGCGTCGTCCGCCGCGTGCAGGAAGGTCGCTCGGGCGGGCACGCCAACGTCTACTGGTTCCAGACGCAGTCGGGCCCGGTCATCGTCGACGCGCCGCTGACGAAGGCCGAGGCGAAGAACCTCAAGAAGGGCATCGAGCGGCCGTACCGGATCTACGTGACCGCGGCCCGCGCCGAGCGTTTCGCCTCGCTGGACGCGATGCGCGAGGGCGATGTCCTCGCGCTCACCACGCCCGCCATCGCCACCGAGATCAAAGACTACGGTGGGAACCGCCTCGCCGCGGCCCGCAAGCAGTGGGGCAACGACGTCCCGAGCGAGGTGAAGCCCCCGTCGCCCGTCGTCGAGGAGCGCACGCACGTCATGCTCGGCGAGACCGAGGTCGAGCTCCTGCCACTCGGGCCGGCCGAGTCGGAGAGCTCGCTTGCGCTCTACCTGCCGAAGACGGGCGAGCTCATCGCCGGTGATGTCGTCGGCGGCGGCGAGCACCTCGATCTCACGTGGGGTCGCTCCGTGGTCTGGCAGGAACGCATCGCCACCCTGAAGTCGCTCTCGCCCAGGTGGGTCTATCCGGGCCACGGCCTCCCGGGCGGCCCCGAGCTGCTCGACCAGACGCTCTCGTATCTGCAGTTCTTCCACGATGCGGTCGCCACGAAGGTGAAGCCGGGCGCCGCGCAGAAGATCACACCAACCGACAAGCGAGCCGTCAAGCAGGCCCTGCTCGCGAAGTACCCGAAGTTCGGGCGCGTCGAGCTGCTCGATCGATCCATCTCGGCCGAGTACGCCGTGCAGCTCCAGGCGCTTCCGCCGAGCGGCGCGGCGGCCGGCTCGACGGTGCCGTCGACGGCCCCGGCTGCGCCAGCCGTCAACGCCCCGGCCGGTCCCGACGCGCCGGCCGCGCCCGCAGCAAAAGCACCCGGCGCGACCACGACGAACGACGACCTGCTGAACGACGCGACCGCGAAGTCGAAGTCGTCCAAGAAGAAGAAGAAGTAGGCGCGTCATGGCCGCGGAGGGACCACGCTGGGAGATCACCTGGCCCGAGTTCGGTGAGCTCTGCCGCAAGCTCGCGCTCGAGGTCTACGAGTACGGCAAGAAGACCGATCTTCCCGACGGCAAGTTCGACGCGATCGTCGGGATCGCGCGGGGCGGGGCCATCGTGGGCACCACCCTCGCGTTCATGCTGAACGCAGAATACTTCCCCATCCGCCTTTCGAAGCGCGGCGGGGTCACGAAGGTCCTGGTCCCGCCGACGAAGGATCTCGCCGACAAGCATGTGCTCCTCGTCGACGATCTCTCGCGCACCGGCGAGACGTTCAAGATCGCGCTCCACGAGCTGCGTCGCGTCGGCGTCCGCGCGGTGACCACGGTCTCGCTCGTGCGCCGCGAGCCGGGCTTCAAGCCCGACATCTCGGCCCGCACCGCATCCGCCGCAGACCGTGTCGTCTTCCCGTGGGGACGCGAGGAGCTCGTCGACGGCAAGTTCCAGCCGCGCAAGCTGTAGCGACGCTCAGCGCTTATCGATCTGCTTGGCGGCGATGGCCGTCGCGCGCTTCTGACCGTCGGCCATCCTCACGAGCGCGGCCACGAGTGGCTGGCTGAGGCCTGCGAGCACCGCGCCGACGCGCTGCGAGAGCGCAGCGACGGTGATCTCCGCCGGGTCGCGCGCGATGGCGCGCAGCACGGCGCGCGCCACGTCCTCCGGAGACCTCGTGCCGACGCCCGCCGGCAGCGCGATGCCCGACTCCGCGAACATGCCCGCGTCGCGGATGAAGCCCGGAAAGATCGTGGTCACGCCGACGCCGGTGCCGTGCAGATCGCCCCGCAACCCGAGCGCGGCACCACGCAGGCCGAACTTGGTGGCCGAGTACACCGCGGTCCCCGGCGTCGCGACAATGCCCGACAAGGAGGACACGAACACGATCTGACCGCGGCGGCGCTCGACCATGCCGCGTGCGAAGTAGCGCGCCATGAGGAGCGGTGCGCGCAGGTTCACGTCGAGCGCGCGGTCGATGTGCGCCTCCGGGAAGTCGAGCAGCGCGCCACTCGCGGGCAGGGCCGCGTTGGCGACGAGCACGTCGATCGAGCCGACCTCGTCGAGACAGCGCTGCACGTCGTCCCGTCTCGCGAGGTCCGCCACCACGACGCGCGCGCCGAGCTCCGCGCCCAGCGCATCGAGCAGCTCGGCGCGGCGCCCGGTGACGACGAGCTGCGCGCCCGCCGCGTGGAGCGCGCGACAGATGGCTTGCCCGATGCCGCCCGATGCGCCTGTGACGAGCGCCGTCGTGTTCTTCGTGATCCGCATGGTGCCTCGCGTAAACCAGGCGGTGTGCCGCCGTCAACCGCGTCGTGCGCGTGGTCTACGGAGCCGCGGGAGCTTCTGCTTCACCACGGCAATCCTGGTGCACGGGTCGCGCTCGCGACGTCGTGAGCCTTCGGCCGCTCGACAGATCTTCGGCGCGGTACCACCGCCGTGCGGCTTCGGTCGACCCCGCTGGTCGCCCTGAAACGAACGATGAGCGGGTCCACCGTG
>JAYTLP010000597.1:0-18876 GCA_043729375.1 Myxococcales bacterium | reverse complement strand
GAAGCGACCGTGAAGCGCGGTCACGGCGGTTGCTGCGAGCGCGGGGCCCGCCCTGTTCACGCTGTTCATCATGTCGAGCTTCACGTCCTTCACCTGCTACGACGCGGCCGATCAGGCCGGAAAGTCCCGCCTGTGGGGCGGCATCCACCTTTCGCCCGCCGACCTCGTCGGGGGGAAGACGGGCCGCCTCGCCGGCAAATCTACCGTCTTGCTTGCGATGAAGTACCTCGACGGCAGCGCCGTGCCGTAGCGGGAGAGCGGTGCGCGACCCGACGTAGAACCGTGGGTGCGTGTCCTCACCGCTGTGCTTGCCCTCATCTAATCGAACACGCTCGCTGCGCCTCACGAACGCATTGAAGTGGGCAACCCACGCCCTGGCGCGAGGGGCGTGGCTACACGATGGTGCGTGGCGACGAGCGCGTCCGTCGCACGCTGCCCGCGTGAGTCTCCGTCGGCGAGGAGCGGGTTGGCGAGTACGTCCCGAAGGACCGTCCTGTCCGGGACGCCTGCATTCGTGCCCGTGTTCGAAGGGGTCTTAATGGAAGCCGATCGAGGATCTCCGCACGCGCAGTATCTGGGTGAACGGGAGAACCGCCGGCTCGTCGATCGACGGCCTTACCGAGTTGCTCCGGATGGGTTGGCCGGATGGGTCGGATCGAGGAGGCCACCCTCCACGCCTGTTCGATGCGCCCGCGGCAGGATGAAGAGACATGGAGCTCCCGGTCGAACTCCCAGGTTCGGCGCCATGGCTCGTCGACGCGTCGCAAGGTCCGACCTCGGGGGTCATGGCCATCGCTCTCGACGAGACACACATCACCGCGCTCGACCAAAACCGGTATTTCACCGCGCCGGTCACGCTCTGGCTCGGGCTGGTCGACGACCGGGCTGGCTCCGATGGTGTACCGAACCGAGCGAGCTCCTTGCACCCGACCGGCACTACCAATCGACGCACCATCGCCGCGCCCCGGTGTCAGGTACGCGGCGTCACTTGCCGCCGCGCTGGTACTTCGTCACGGCCGCTTCGTGCTCGGCCACCGTCTTCGAGAAGTAGTGAGTGCCGTCGTTCTTCGAGACGAAGTAAAGGTACGGCGTGTCGTCGGGCTCGATGGTGGCGAGCAGCGCCGCGCGCCCCGGGTTGGAGATCGGCCCGGGCGGCAGGCCCGTGTGCTGGTAGGTGTTGTACGGGTTGTCCTTGTCGTCGAGCTGCGCCCTGCGGATGCGGCCCTCGAACGTGGCGCATGCAGCGCTCTTGATGGCCGGCACCGTGCAGCCATAGACGATGGTCGGGTCGGTCTGCAGCACGTGCGGTACGAACGTCGGCAGGCGCAGGCGGTTGTAGAAGACGCCGGCGATGCGCGGCCGCTCCTCGGTGGCTGCGGTCTCCTTTTCGACGAGCGACGCCATGAGCACGAGCGTGCGGTCGTCCATCTTGTCGAGCTTCGCGCGTGCCGCGACGGACCTGGCGTGCGTCACCTTCAGGCCGTCGAGCACGTCGTGCGCGCGCTTCACGAGCGCGGTCGCGATGCGCAACGCGGAGGTGCCGCGCGGGAACTTGTACGTGTCGGGGTAGAGGTAGCCCTCGAGGGTGGGTCCCGGCACGCCGAGGCGCTGCGCAACCTGCGGGTCGCGCGCGACCTTCTCGAAGTCCTCCTTCGCGCACACGCCGGACTCGTCGAACAGCTCCGCGACCTGCACGAGGTTCTTGCCCTCGGGGAGCGTGACGGCCACCTCCTCGACGGGGACACCCTCGATGAGCCGCGCCAGGATCTCCGCCGGCGTCATCGAGGACGAAAGTACGAACTGACCCGCCTTCACCTTCTGCGACAGCCCGCGCTCGTTTGCATAGAAGCGGAACCAGCTCGGGTGCGAGATGAGCCCGCGCTCGGCGAGCCGCCGCGCGATCTCGGCGAGCGATGTGCCGCGCTCCACGATGAGCTTCGCCTCGACGGGCGGCCCCGGCATCGCGCGCGACGGGTACGAGAGCGCCTGCCATGCGACGGCGCCCGCGACGCCGAAGAGCACCACGAGCGTGACGCCCACGACGAGCGCCGCCTTTTTCTGATCGGCCACGCTCACTCCGCCTCTCCGTCGTGGGATGTGTCCGCGCGCTGCGTGTCGAGCCAGGCGGTGAGGATCACCTGTGCCGCCATCGAGTCGACGAGCGCCTTGCGCCGCGCGCGCGACAGGTCCGCCTCCATCAGCGTCGATGTGGCCTCCACCGTCGAGAACCGCTCGTCCTGAGTGGCAACGTCGAAGCCCGCTGCGATGAGCGCGTCGATGAGGACGCGCACGCGGACGGCTCGCGGGCCCTCGTTGCCGTCGAGGTCGTAGGGCATGCCGACGACCAGCGCGCGCGTCGAGTACTGCTTTGCGAGCTGCTCCACCTGCACCACGTCGGCGCGCGTGCCCTTGCGATTGAGGGTCTTGAGCGCGTGCGCGCACAGGTTCAGCTCGTCGGTGACTGCGATGCCGATGGTCTTCGAGCCCACGTCGAGCCCGAGCACGCGACCCGGCGGCAGAGTGAAAGGCGAGGACGGCACGCGCTCCGGGTTATACGACACCGCCCGCGCCTTGACAGCCCTAGGCGGCAAGCTAGGCTGCCCGGTCACATGAGCGACGACGGGCAGAAGGCGGGTTCGCCGAGGATCCAGCTCCACATGGACGAGGCGGTGGCGCAGGGGACGTACTCGAACCTCGTGGTCATCAACCACACCGAGAACGAGTTCGTCGTCGACTTCGCGTACCTCTCGCCGCAGAGCCAGCACGCCAAGGTCCGCTCGCGCATCATCTCGAGCCCGCGCCACACCAAGCGCATGCTGCTCGCGCTGCAGAAGAACCTCGAGCGCTACGAGGCCCGCTACGGCGTCATCGAGCTCTCCAGCGACGACGCCCCGATCGTCCACTAGCTCGCTGCGGGCTCGAGGAAGGTGAGCCGACCCGGCTCGACGCGCACGCGGGCGCCGTGCGCGAGCGCCGTGTTGCGGGTGCCGTGCCCGACCGGCAGCCCCGCAAGGACGGGGACGCGGAGCCCGCACAAGCGCTCCGTCACGACCTCGAGCGCCGTCGGTCCGCCGGCCTCGCTGCACTGGACCAGGTCCCCCACCACAATCGCTGCAACTCCGTCGAGCGCCCCCGCGAGGAGGAGCTGCGTGAGCTGCCGGTCGATGCGGTACGGCCGCTCGCCTACCTCCTCGAGCAAGAGCACGTTGCCACGCAGCGCGTACGCCCACGGCGTCCCGACCAGGCTCGAGACGAGCTCGATGTTGCCGCCGACCAGATGGCCCTCGACGGTTGCGTCCGTGCCGAGCGTGTCGAGCCCCTGCATCGCTGCGCCGGTGCCGCCCTCGAGGAGCGAGAAGAGCGATGCCACGTCGTCCTCCGGAAGCTCGCCGAGCTGCGTGACGACGGGGCCGTGAATGCTGCGCAGCCCGGCGCCAGCGAGGACCGCGTGCAGCGCCGTGACGTCGGAGAACCCGACGACGAGCTTGTTCGTCACCGGCGCGAGCCGGGGCAGGAGGCGCATGAGCCCGTAGCCGCCGCGGGCGCACACGATGGCCTTCGCGTCGCTGGCAAAGGCGTCGTCGAGCTCGGCGAGGCGCGCGTGATCGTCGCCTGCGAGGTAGCCGGTGCGCTCGAAGATCCGCGAGGTGGCACGCACGTCGTAGCGCGCCTGCAGCCGCGCGAGGCCCGCGGCGTAGCGGGGTTCCGGCACGGGGCCCGAGGGCGCGACCACGACGATGGGATCGCCCGGCCGGAGCGCGGGAGGCGCGCGCAACGTCAGCGACCGACGACGGTCTTGCTGCGACGACGCTTCGGCTTCGGATCGTCCGGCTTGCCCGAGCTGTCGTCGACGATCACCGAGGGTACGTTGTCCTCTGGCGGCGGCATGTCGGGGATCATGGGCGCGGTGGGGACATCGTCGACCGGCATCGGGGCGGCTGTCATCGCAGCCGTCGGTGCCGTGGCGGCGAGGGTCACGCCCTCGGCACACAGCCACATGCCCGGCTGGGCACCCTCGTCCACGCGCGATACCACGTGGACCACGCCATCGACCTCGATGAGGGTCCCGACCGGCATGGGATCCCCCATCGAGACGAAGCGGCCGAGGCGTGGGTCCGTGCCAGCCTCCTCGCGGGTGTTGCCGAGCGTGACGCCGAAATAGCGAATGTTCACCTGGCCCATGAGGAAGCTGACGCTAGCATCGACCCAGGAGCGACCAAACTTTTGGTCATTTGCGCCGACCCCGCGAACTTCGAGCCACAGGGGCGGCGTGAAGCGTTGTTCACAGCTATGCTCGAGTCGGCTACAACCCGTGGAGACCTCTCGTCTCGTCGAGTCGCGACGGTGGCACGAGCGCTGCTCGACAGACCTTCGGTTCCTCCCCTGTCCAACGCTCGAAGGAGCTTTGCCATGCGTTCCACGTTTGCAGTGCTCTCGATTGTTCTCTCCGGCGTTGCCCTCTCGGGAGGCTGCAACATCGAGAAGGCGTCGAACTACTCGTTCTGCGACCAGTCGGGTTGCTACACCTGCGATCAGGGCGGCTGCATCCCGGCGGCGCCGTTCTCTCCCACTGGCGGGCCGGACGACACCAGCGGCGGCTCCTACTCCTACTGCTACTCCGACAACGACTGCACGTCCGCGAGCTACTGCGACTACGGGTCGGGGTACTGCTACGCGTCGTCCAACTGTAGCCGCGACCAGGATTGCGGCCTGGGCGCCCTCTGCGACAGCCGGTCCACATGCGTGCCCGGCCCGACCGAGTGCAGCGCCACGAGCGCATGTGCCGAGGGGTGCTACTGCGACTCCGGTCGCTGCGTCGAAACGAGCCTGTGCGCGCTCGACAGCGACTGCACGTATTACTACGGCCCGGACTTCGTATGCCTGAGCGGAACCTGCGCGCCGGCGGTCTCCAGCGTCGACGCTGGCACCATCGACGCTGGCGGTACGGCCGATGGTGGCGCTGCGGATGGTGGCACCCTGCTGGACGGGGGCAATGTGAAGAGCGGTGATACCGCCTGCGTCGGTAATGGCGACTGCCCCGCCGGCCGCGACTGCGTGAGCCTCCTCTGCAGGCTCGTCTGCACCACCAACGCGGCGTGCGGCACCGGCTCCACCTGCATCGAGGGCTACTGTCAGTAGGCAGCGCGCCGCTGGGGTCGAGAGACTGAGCCCGGCAGCAGATTTCCGGGGGCATAGCCCCACCTACACCGACGCTGTGACTCCCACCCAGCGTGCGTGAATCCTCGGGCGGCCCGGGTAGTTAGCGCGACACCTTCAGCCACCTACACGACCGCCGCGTCGCGGCACAGCGGATGCACAGCCCTCCCCGGTGGGACACACTCCGGAGGGCTCGTGATCGACCGCTTCGATTCCGACACGTTCGTCGATGGTCGCTCCGACAGCCGCTGTTCGAACGCTCCCGAGGGAAACCGGATTCTCTCGGAGGACGTGCCGACCCAGCGCCTCCTGCGCACCTGGCTGGTCGGGGGCCGCTACGAGCTGCATCAGGAGATCTCTTCGGGTGGCATGGGGCGCGTGTACCGCGCCGTCCATCGTGACCTCGGCCGTCTCTTCGCCCTCAAGATCCTGCTCGAAGGGCAGCGGCAGAAGCCGGAGAGCCGTGAGCGCTTCTTCGTCGAGGCCCGGCTCGCGTCGTCGCTCGCGCACCCCAACATCGTCTCGGTCACGGATTACGGCGTCGACGACGAGCACGGCTGCTACCTCGTCATGGAGCTGCTCGAGGGCGCCACCGTGCGCGAGCGCCTGGGCAATGACGCGCTGCCCACGCGACTCTCCTTCGACATCTGCGACCAGCTCACCGGGGCCGTCCGCTTCATGCACGCGCGCGGCATCCTGCACGGCGACATCAAGCCGGAGAATGTGTTCCTCGCGAGGCAGGAGGGTGAACCGCGCCGCAGAAACATCGTGAAGCTACTGGACTTCGGGCTGTCGTTTCGAGAGAGCAGCGCGCCGGACGCGAAGCTCGGCGGCACGCCGCCGTACCTCGCGCCGGAGCGGCTGCGCGGCGCTTCGCAGACCCCGTCGTGCGACGTGTACTCGCTCGGGATCCTCCTCTACGAGATGCTCACCGGCCGCGCGCCGTACCGCGGCACCCTCACCGAGGTCATCACCTCGTCGATCGCGGGGCCGATGCCGCCCGAGCCGTCGGAGATCGTGGCCGGGCTCGATCGCAGCATCGACGCGCTCGTGATGCGCGCGATCGCACGTGATCCCGGCAAGCGCCACCCCACGACGGAGGCCTTCCACTTCGAGCTGCGCACGGTGATGTCGATGGCAGGCCTCAAGGTCCGGCGCATCCGCACGGTCAGCTCTTCTCCGCCGGACGTGTGGGCCGCCATCGCGTCGGCGCTCGCAGCGGCGCGCAGCGGCGACCTCGCGCGCGTGCAGACCATCCTCGAAGAAGCGCGTGGTGGCATCGACACCTTTGCACAGCTCCGCGCAATCCCCGATGACGCCGCGGCTGACGACGACGCGGACGCGGACCGCAACGTGGGAGCGGACGACTACATCGAAGACGTCTGACCGACCCGCGGTGATATAAGCGGGCCGTGCGCTCCCCGCAGAAGACCGGCGTGGCCGTGGATCTCGTCGTCTTCACCGTCGACGACGCCGAGCTGCGTGTCGCGCTCCTGCGCATGAAGCGACCGTCGTTCCAGGGCAAGTGGGCACTGCCGGGCGGCCGCATCGGCGACGACGAGACGGTGGAAGACGCCGCCGTTCGCGAGCTGTGCGACAAGGTCGGCCTCGACGATGTCTACCTCGAACAGCTCTACACCTTCTCGCGACCCGACCGCGATCCCGATGGTCGCTGCCTGTCCGTCGCGCACATGGCGCTCGTTCCGCCCGGGACGAGTTTGCTTACGACAGACAAGTATGACGGTGTCGGCTGGTTCTCGGCGAAGCGGCCACCGCAGCTCGCGTTCGACCACCGCGAGATCCTCACCTACGCAGTGAAGCGCCTGCGCGGCAAGCTGGCCTACACCAACGCGGCTTACGGCCTCCTGCCCCACGCGTTCTCGCTGGGCGAGCTGCAGCGCGTGTACGAGACGATCCTCGACGAAGAGCTCGATACGCGAAACTTCCAGCGACGTGTCGTGCAGCTCGGAATGGTGGAGGAGACGGGCGCCGTGCGAGAGGGCGCGCGCAATCGCCCGGCGCGCCTCTATCGGTTCCACTCACGTCGTCCGCACGAGCTCCCGGTCCTGGCTTGACGATGTTCCTGTATGAATTACAATAAGCCTCGGGAGCTGAGACCGCATGGAAACGTCGGACGCGCTGCTCGTCGTCGATCTACAGCCGGACTTCATGCCGGGTGGCGCGCTCGCCGTCCCGGGCGGCGACCAGATCGTGAAGCCGATCTCGCGGCTCGCAGAGTGCTTCTCGACGGTCGTCGCGACGCAGGACTGGCACCCGCTACGCCACGTCTCGTTCGCAGCCCGGCACGGCGCGCCTCCATTCTCGACGTACCCGTTGCAGGGCGGCGAGCAGAAGCTGTGGCCCGACCACTGCGTGCAAGGCACGCCCGGGGCCGCACTCCACCCGGGGCTGGATCTCGCGCACGTGAGCGTGATCCTGCGCAAGGGCGCCCGGTCGGACGTCGACTCGTACAGCGCGTTCTACGAGAATGTCGGCCCGGACGGCACACGCGCGTCCACCGGCCTCGCCGAGCTGCTGCGCGCTCGCGGCATCGGGCGGATCTTCGTGTGCGGGCTCGCCCGCGACGTGTGCGTGGCCGATTCGGCACGGGATGCGGCAGCCGAAGGCTTCGCGGTGGCGCTCGTCGACGACCTCACGCGCGCGGTCGACGCAGGCAGGTGCGCCGCAGTGGACGCGCGGCTCCGCCACGTCGGCGTATCGATCGTGACGGCGGACGTGCTGTCGTGAGCGAGCAGACGACGACGGTCGACGCCTACCAGCTCACGACGCTCATCGCCCACGCCGACGCCGGGCGGCTCGTGCAGTCCGTGGCGATGACGGCGTTCTTCCGCAAGCTGCCCGCCAACCGGGGCTACGTCGTGGCGTGTGGACAGCGCAGCATCGTCGAGCACGCGCAGCAGATGTGCTTTTCGAAGGAGGAGCTTGACACGCTGCTCGGGCACCCGGTCATCGGGCAGCGGCTCCGGGCTCGGCCCGCCATCCTGGCTGCGCTCCTTTCACTCGACGGGTTCTCGGGAGAGATCGACGCCGTCCCGGAGGGCATGCCGGTCTTCGCGGGGCCGGGGCGACGCTCGGACGGTACGCCGCTCCTCGTCGAGGGTCGGCCGCTCACGCTCTACGCGCCCCTGCTCTCGATCCGCTGCGACATGCTCCTTGCGAAGCTCGTCGAGACGCCCTGGCTCTCGCGCCTCAACCACCAGTCGATGGTGGCATCGAAGGCCTCGCGCGTCGTGTCGGCCGCGGGTGAAAAGCCGGTGCTCGAGCTCGGCGCGCGCCGCACGCAGAGCCAGGCCGGTATCGACGCCGCCTGGGCTGCGGCCGTCGCGGGCTGCGCTGGCACGTCGAACATCGCGGCGTGGATGCGCTACGGCATCCCCGCCGTCGGCACCATGGATCACTTCTTCGTGCAGGCTTCCGAGGAGCCGGGCCTCTCCACCGACGAGAGCGAGCATCGCGCGTTCGCCGCGTTCCACGCCACCTACGGTACATCCGCAACCTACCTCGTCGACACCTACGACACGGTGCGCGGCATCCGCAACGCGGTGCGCGCCTCGAACAAGCAGCTCGGCGGCATCCGCATCGACTCGAACGTGACGGTGGCGACGGTCGCGCAGGCGCGCGCGCTGCTCGACGAGCTCGGTGCTCCGCACGCGAAGATCATCGTCTCCGATGGGCTCGACGAGGCAAAGGTCGCCAGGCTCGACGGCGCCGACGGCTTCGGCGTCGGCGAGCAGATCACGTGCAGCCCCGACTCCGCGACGGGAGTGGGCGCGGTGGCCAAGCTCACGGTGAACGGCTACGGTCGCGTCACGATGAAGCTCTCGCGCGGCAGCGCCAAGATGACGCTCCCCGGTCGCATCGCCGCGTGGCGGTACGGCGACCACGACCTCGTCGCGATCGAGGGCGAGCCAGTGCCCGCGGGCGGTCGCGCGTTGCTGGAGCCGCTGTGGCGCGGCGGGGGTCCGGTCGTCGAGGAGGCCGCGGCGACGGCGCTGGAGCGTGCGCGTGCGACGTGCAAGCGCGAGCTCGCTGCGCTGCCCGCCGGTGTGCGCGATCTCGCCGGGCCCGCGCCGTACCCGCTCGTCGCATCCGACGCGCTCGTCGATCTCGTCGCCTCGCGCGTGAAGGAGGCCGCATGAGGCTCGTTCGCATCGCCCTCGCCAGCGTCGACACCACCGTCGGTGCCGTCACGTCGAACCTCGCGAGCGCGCTCTCGCTCGTGCCCGGTGCGGTCGACGATGGTGCGACCATCCTCGTGTTTCCCGAGCAGCTCCTCTCCGGCTATCCGCCCGAGGACCTCGTGCAGTGGCGCGGCTTCGTACACGCGCAGTGGAAGGCGCTCCACGAGCTGGCGCGGGCCACGGCAGATCGGTCCCTCGCCATCGTTGCTGGCGTGACGGTGCAGCGCGGCAGCGGTCTCTACAACTGCGCGGCCCTCGTGCACCGTGGTCGGATCTGCGGCCTGGTGCCCAAGGAGAAGCTGCCCACGTACAACGTGTTCTACGAGGGCCGCACGATGAGCCGCGGCATCGCCGGCCTCTACGACGAGCTGGAGGGCATCGCGTTCGGTGATCTCGTTTTCGAACTCGACTTCGGAACAATCGCGCTCGAGGTTTGCGAAGATCTATGGTCGCCCGATGGTCCCATGCGCCGGCGCTGTCATGCGGGCGCGGAGCTCGTTCTCAACGTGTCGGCGTCGCCGTTCCGCGTCGGCATCGTGGCCACGCGACGCGAGATGATCGCCACTCGTGCCGGCGACAACCAGTGCGTCGTCGCGTACACCAACGCCGTCGGTGCCAACGACGGGCTCATCTTCGACGGGGGCGGCTTCATCGCACAGAACGGCCGCGTCGTGCACGACGCACCGCGCTTCTGCGCCGGTATCAGCTCCGCCACCGTGGACCTCGACCGCACCGCGCGCCTCCGCTCCGAGAACACGACCTGGCGCAACGACCAGGAGGCCGCGCGCGGCGAGGCCGACAAGGTCCGGCGCATCCGCGTCGAGAGCGGCACCGACAGGCGTGACCTCGTGTATCCGGTGCCAGCGCACGCGAGCTTCTTTCTGCCGTCGCCGCCGAGGCCCGAGCTCACCGCCCGCGAGGCGTTCTGCGAGGAGCTGCTCGACGCCCTCGCCGTCGGCATCGGCAGCTACTACGAGAAGGTCGGCGTCTTCGAGCACATCGGTGTGGCGCTCTCGGGCGGACGCGACAGCCTGCTCGTGATGCTGCTGTGTCGTCGCTGGATCGATCGCCGATTTCCCGGTGACGCGGAAGCGAAGGCAAATCAGCTCCTGCGGGCATTCTTCATGCCGAGCCGCTTCTCGTCACCCGAGACGCGCGCGGCGGCCATCGAGACGGCCAGGGAGGTCGGCGCCGCACTCCAGATCGTCGACATCGACGACACGGTCGTCGTCGAGCTCGCAGCCGTCGAGAAGATGCTCCAGCCCGGAGAGGTGCTCACGCGCGCCGCGAAGCAGAACATCCAGGCCCGCATCCGCGGCCAGCGCATGTGGACCTGGTCCAATGCGGCTGCCGGGCTTTTCCTGCAGACGTCGAACATGAGCGAGAAGGCCGTCGGCTACTCGACCATCGGCGGCGACTCCGAAGGCGCGCTAGCGGTCATCGCAAACCTGCCGAAGACCGTCGTCAACTACCTGCTCGACTACCTGCAGGAGAAGACGGGCTCGGAGGCCATCCGCCTCACGCTGCTCAAGCCCGCGTCGGCCGAGCTCGACGAGTCCCAGGAGGACGAGCGCGACCTCATGCCGTTTCCGGTGCTCGACGCGTGCTTCGCCCTCTACGCGGGGGAGAAGATGACGCCGGCCGAGGTGGCCGACGTGCTCCTCGTGATGTTCCCGGTTCACGGTGGCGAACAGCTGCGCGCCTGGGCTGCGCAATTCCAGCGGCTCTTCAACTCGTCGATCTACAAGTGGGTGCAGGCGCCTGTGAGCCTGCACGTCGGCAATCTAGACCTCGAACGAGAGCGCGCGCTCCAGCTCCCCGTGGTGCAGAAGGCGGAGTGGTGACGCGCGCCCCGGGCGCGGTGATTACTTGGGGAGCAGGACGCTGTCGATGACGTGGATGACGCCGTTCGAGCACTCGATGTCGGCCTTGACGACGGTTGCGCCATCGACCATCACCTTGCCGCCCTCGGCGGAGATCTTGACGCTGCCGCCCTGAACCGTCTTCGCAGACGTCATCTTTGCGACCTTCGCTGCCTTCACCTTGCCGGCAACGACGTGATAGGTGAGTACCGCGCGGAGCTTCTCCTTGTCCTTGAGCAGCGTCTCGAGCGTACCCGCGGGGAGCTTCGCAAAGGCCTCATCCGTGGGTGCGAACACCGTGAACGGCCCCTTGCCCTTCAGGGTGTCGATGAGGTCCGCCGCTGTGAGAGCCTTGGCGAGCGTCGTGAACTGACCGGCCTCGACGGCGGTTTCGACGATGTCCTTCTTGGGCGCGGCCGACGCGGTCGTGGCAAGGGCCCCGAGAACCGCGAAAGCAAGACCGGCGAGGCGGGTGGAACGAAGTTCGAACATGGATCCTCCGATTGCACCGGGCGATATGCCCGGCGTCGCAGCTTCTAACGGCAGCCGGTGGCGAACGGATGTGTGCTCAGCCGTGCAGCGGGCCGATCACGACGGTGGGCCCCGGCGTGGTCGCGCTCGCATCGCGCGCCTCGACCGTTATCATCATCGCGTCGGGGAGCTGGCCCTCGCCGAGGAGGCGCGCGTAGTCGACGCGCGCGACGCCGCGCCCATGCGCGTCGACCTGCACCGGACCGACCGCGATGACGCGCGTGCCCTTTGCGATCCACAGCTCGTAGTGGTGCTCCGCGACGGCGGGAAGGCCATCCGCCACGACGAAGGCGCGCTCGAGGCCCGTGTGCAGGATCGCGTTCGCCTGCGCGCCAGTGCCCTTGGTGGCGGGCAAGGGGTAGAGCCGGGTGCCCGCGCGCTCGAGCAGCGCAACGGCTTCGTCACGCGTCTGCTGCTGCGACTCCAGCGCGCGGAGCTGCGTGCGGCACTGCGCGGCAGTGAACGTCACGTCGGTGAGCGCCGCCTCGCCTGCACCGAGCCGGGCCTCGAGGCGCGCTCGACCGGGCGGTCGCGCGACGAGGCCGATGATCACGAAGAGCAGCGCGGCGGCGACCGCCCACCCCGTCCACGAGAGCGCGGCGCGCCGTGGCGGACGGGACGCACGGACGCGGGCCTCGATGCGAGCCCAGACTCTGGGCGGTGGCATCGGCCCACCGATGGCAGCGACGCCATCCATCGCGCTGCACAGCGTCTCGAGACAGCCGTCGTGCTGTGCCTCGAGCAGGTGCGCCTCGGCCTCGGCGCGCTCACTCGGGCTCAGAGTGTCGAGGGCAAGGCTCGCTGCGAGGTCCTTGAACGACGCGCAGTCCGTCACGCCAGCTCCTTCGTGAGCGTCGCGAGCTTCTCGAGCGCCGCGCGGGTGCGACCCTTCACGGTCCCGATCGGGCTGCCGGTGCGCGTCGCGATCTCGCTCTGCGAGAGCCCGTCGAAGTAGGCCATCTCGATGACGGTCCGTTGCTCGGGCGAGAGGGCGGCCAGGGCGCGCGCCACGGCCTTGCGGGCCTCCATCGACTCGGTCTGCCGCTCGGGGGTGACGGTGGGCGGAGGCACCTCGTCTTTGACGGCCTCGAGCGTGCGTCGGCGCGTGGCGCGCGCGCGCAGGCGGTCCACGGCGCGGTTGCGCGCGATCGTGAAGATCCACCCGGCGGCCGAGCCAGCACCGGGCTCGAACGTGGCGGCGCGGTTCCAGAGATCGAGAAAGCTCTCCTGCACGATCTCCTCCGCCTCCTCACGGTTCCCGAGCAGGCGGCACGTGATGGCGTACATGCGGCCCGCGTGCCGCTCGTACAGGAGGCGCAACGCGTGCTCGTCGGAGCACGCGACCCGCATGATGAGCTGCGCGTCGTCCATGGGCACGACGACACTGGTGAGGATGCTCCAGAGCACAGGCACTACACGTATGCGCGTTCGGCGCCGCTGACAACCCCCGTGCTCACGTCCCGTCGAGGATCCGTCCGGCGAGCTCGTGCCCGGAGAGGAACGCGCCCTCCACGCGGCCTCCGTGGGTCCAGTCGCCCGCCAGGCCAATGCGCGTCGCTGCGTCCCACGTCGACGGCTGGGCGGCAGGCTGCTGCGCGCGGGCGAGCGACCAGCGCTGCAGCGTGGTCATCGACGGGACAATCGGATCGATCGCGAGCAGTCGCGCGAACTCGGCGAGTAGCAGCGTCGTGACCTCGCCGTGGCCGCTCTCGAAGTGGGCGCGCGAGAAAGTCGTGCTCGCGTGCACCAGCCAGCGCTCGCCTGCCGGTCGCCGCGGCTTGCTCGAGTCTCGCGCGAGAAACGACAGCGCAGACGACCCATCCCCGTCGCGGCCGACGAACGCGCCGTCGAAGGGCACCCGCCACCTGCCTTCAGTGACGATGCCGAGCGCGAAGCACGGGTCGAACGTGCAGCGTCTCGCCACGTCGGCGAGCGACGAGCTGACGGGCTCCAGCAGCGGCACCGCCTGCGGCGCAGGCACGCAGATCGCGAGGGCGTCGAACGTGCCGAGATGTGCCGCGCCGGGCTCGGCTCGCAGCGGGCCGAGCGTGACCCCCGACGCAACCGTCCCCGACAGCCGCCACGCGCCGTCGTGCGGCGAGATCCGCTCGACGCGGTGGCTCGTCCGGATGGCGAGGTCTGTCCCGAGCGCCCGGGCGAGCGCGTTCATGTCCGGCGTCCCGACGAGGCGCTCCTGCGGTTCGGTCGGCTGCTGCGTGCCGTCGCGAGGATCGAGTGCGACGATGCGCCCGGTCCACGGCGCGCAGATGCCCCGCGCCGCGGCTTCGCGCACCCAGTGCCCGAAGCGCTCGTCGTGGACGGTGAAGTACTGCGCGCCCAGATCGAACGTATGGCCCTCGACGCGTCGCGCGCTCGTCCGTCCGCCGATGGAGCGCCCCTTGTCGAGCACGGTCACGTCGGCACCGCGCTCCCGGAGCACCCGCGCGCATTGCAGGCCGGCGAGCCCGGCGCCGACGACCCCGACGCGTAGAGGAGAAGAGGGGCTGGCCATGCGGCGAGCGTACCCGAGTCGCGCCGCGTCCGAGGGGCGTCGCGACAGTAGCGAAGCTTTTCGTTGAAAATCGGGAGTCGAGGCGAGGCCTGAGCCTACCTGCAGGGAGACGTCGACGTGGAGTACGTGTGCCCCGGTCCACGCGCGAAGGTTCGCGCACCGAACATTCTCTTCCTCGGGGATTCGTTCCAGTTCGAGCCGTCGATCGTCGACAGGCTGCTCGAGAACCACGGCATGGACCGCAGCATGTTCGGGGTCGCGGCGTACCTTCCGCTAAAGAACGCTCCCGACCTTTTGCGCGAGGTATAGGAGCGCGTCGGCCCGGCGAAGCTGCGACAGATGGGCCGCAACTCGAACCGGGAGACGAGGTTTCCTACGAACATCGACACCGTGGAAAAGGCGCTGCTCGCGCTCGGCTGGATCTACTCGCTTCACCACCTCGGTGATGTCAGCCGCCACCCTTCACGGCAGCTCCCCGACGGCGCCATCGAGGTGCGCTGCGAGACGCCGTACCGCGTGCGTTCGAGCACGGGATCATCGATGGCTTCACCTCCGACGCGAGCCTGACGAAGGTGAAGCGGTACGTCGTGAACCACGTCGATGAGCCTGTCGGTGAAGAGCTCTCGTGCATCTGTACCGTGCGGCGGCGTCGACGGATCAGCACCGTCTCGGCCGATCAGTACGCGTCGCGAACCCAGCGGAACGGCCGCAGCTTCGCGAGCGTGTCGGCCGGCAGCGGTCCCGCATCGCTGGCGGCGCAGTTGTCGTCCACCTGCGCGTCCGACCGCATGCCCGGGATCACCGACGACACGGCCGCATGCGAGAGGCAGTAGCGCAGCGCGCCCTTCGCCATCGTGCCCGCTACCGGCTCGAGGATCGGGCGTATCTTCTCCACGGCGTCGACGGTCTTGCCGAGCAGCGCGCCTGCGAAGTAGTCGGTGCGGAAGTCACCGTCCGGAAACTTGGTGTCCTTCGTGAGCTTGCCGGTGAGCGCGCCCTCGTCGAAGGGCACGCGCGAGAGCACGCCGACGCCATGCTCGAGGCACGCGGGGAAGAGCTCGTCCTCGGGCGACTGATCGAACACGTTGTGGAAGACCTGCAGCGCGTCGACGCGACCCGACTTCACGAGCCGCACCGCGCTCTTCGGATCGTGCGAGTTGATGGACACGCCGATGAAGCGGATCTTGCCGGCCTTCTGCAGGCCCTGCATCGCGGTGAACCACTCGTCCTCGTCGGTCCACGCATCCGCCCATACGTGGAGCTGGAGCAGGTCGATCGTGTCCACGCCGAGGTTGGTCAGGCTCTTCTCGGCGCAGCGGACGATCCAGTCCTTCGGGAAGTTGTCGGCGAGCTTGGCGTCCGGACGCACGGGCCACTGCGAGGCCTTGGGCGGCACCTTGGTGGCCACCGCGAGCCCCCGCTTCCCGCGCATCACCTCACCCACGAGCCGCTCGGAGTGGCCCTGGCCGTACACGAGGGCCGTGTCGATGAACGAGACCCCGTGGTCGACCGCACGAGACAGCGCACGGCGCGCGTCGTCGTCTCGCTTGCCGCCCCACATGCCGCCGCCGATGGCCCAGCTCCCGAAGCCGACCTCCGATACGGAGAGGCCGGTCCTGCCGAGAGCTCGCATTCGCATGTGCGAGTCGTAGCACGGGCGGGGTGATCACGGATTCCATGATTCAGACGCAGCGTGATAGGGAGGGCCATGCGCAGCTCGGGGGTCGTTCTGCTTCTGGTTGCAGTCGTGGGATGCGGGGGGTGGGACGGCGCCGAAGGGGCCCGACCTCGGCGTCCCCGACATGGCCGCGCCCACCCTCGACATGGCGGGGGCAGGCGCGCTGGGCAGCGCCTGTGTCACCGACGGCGATTGTGGCGAGGGCGACTGCCGGACGTACACGGGCGAGCCGCACGGCTGGTGCTTCGCGCCCTGCACCGGACCGTCTGATTGCCGCGCGGGCTACGCGTGCTTCGCGAGCACGATCGCATACTGCTTTTGGTCGGAGAACCTGAACTGCGATCCCACGAGCAAGAGCGGCACCTGCGCCAACGCGCCGCTCTCCAACCCCGGCGGTTGTATCCGCTCGGCGCTCGGTCCGGGGTTGACCGGCACCTGCAACGACGGCTGCGATCTCTCCGGGGCCGCGTGTCCGAACAGCAACGGTGTCGCACGGCAGTGCGTCGTCTTCGACAACACCAAGGACAAGGACGCAAACGGTGTGCTCTACGGCGACACGTTCCACGGCGCCGTCTGCAGCGCGAGCTACTCGACCAACACCGACGGCCAGGAGTGTCTCTACACGCCGCCGACCGGTAGCGAGTACGACAGGCTCACGGCGTGCGGGCGAGGCGACGAGTGTTACCTCGCCAGCGCGTTCAGCGGGGACAACCGCTGCCACGCGCTCTGCAACAAGGACGCAGGGGACGGCGGCGTGGGCTGCGCCGGTGCGGAGACGTGCCAGGACGTGTTCGGGCTCTTCGCCAGCACGACCCCCATCGGGCTCTGCCACTAGTCAGCCGCGCGCCGCGCGCGGTGCTGGCGCCTGCCCGACCCGCACGCGGCCCTTGAAAGCCCCTGGCGCACGCGGTAGCACGGCGCCCATGGAGACCCACATGATGATCACAGACCGGCTGCGCACGCTCGTGGGCGAGGCGCTCGCTTCCGACCGCTTCGATCACGTCGTGCCCGTTCGCAAGGCGCGCGAGGCGCTCGGCACGGTCAACGACCTCGCAGGCCGCCCCTTCTGCACGACGGCCGAGCTGGCCGAGCGCACGGCCGCGGAGCAGCAGCGTGCCGCCGACCTGCGCGAGGCCGCGCCGGTCATCGTCTACTTCGACGGCAAGGATCACCGCACGAAGGTGAAGGTCGAGGAGCTCCTGACCAGCCGGTCGATCGCATTCCGCGTGCTCGACGTGTCCGAGGACGAGGCCACCCGCTCGTTCGCCGAGACCGCCTCGAAGGCGAAGGAGTTCCCGCTCGTCTTCATTGCCGGCAACGCGGTCGGTGGGCTGCATGAGCTGCAGCAGCTCGACGTGAACGGCGAGCTCGCGCGCCGCGTCTTCGGCGCATGAAGCGCGCCGGGCTCGCGTCCCGTCTCGCCGCATCGCTCGCCCTCGGAGGCTGCTGCGTTGCACAGGCATCGCCTCCGTCGCTGCCATCGCTGGCAGAACGGGCGCTCGCATCTCACGTCGCATACGACCACGCCGTGCGGATCGCGGACGAGGTCGGCGCGCGCATGGCCGGGACGCCGGCCTTCGGTCGCGGCGTGACGTGGGCTCTCCACGCCCTCGATGCGCTCGGAATCGACGCGCACACCGAGCCCGTGACGCTGGCCGCGTGGCAGCGCGGCGCTGCCGATCGCGCCACGCTCGTCGCGCCGTATCGCCGTGCGCTGCACATGCTGGCGCTCGGCCACAGCCCGCCGACGGCGCCGGGCGGCCTCACCGCCGAGGTCGTCGAGGTCGCCTCCTATGACGAGCTCGAGAAGCTAGGCGACAAGGTCCGCGGCAAGATCGTCTTCTACGACGGCGTCATGCAGCGCAGCGAGGGCTTCGAGCAGTACGGCAGCATCGGGCGCATGCGCTTCCGGGGCGCTGTCGCGGCGGCGAAGCTCGGCGCCGTGGGTGCGCTCGTGCGCTCGGCAGGCACGGGGAGCCACCGCCTGCCGCACACGGGTTGCACCTTCTACGATCCAGCCGTGCCGCAGATCCCGTTCGCGGCGATCGCGGCCGAGGACGCGGGCGTCCTGCACCGCGCGCTCGGCAAGGGCCCCGCGCGGGTCGAGATGGTGCTCGGTGGCGGCATGCAGCCGGCGGTCACGTCGTCGAACGTGGTCGCCGAGGTTCGCGGTCGCGAGAAGCCCGACGAGATCGTCCTCGTCGGAGCGCATCTCGATTCGTGGGACGTCGGTGACGGCGCGCTCGACGACGGCGCTGGCGTCGGCGTCGCGATGGAGACCATGGCCCTCGTCAAGGCGCTGCGGCCGAAGCGCACCGTCCGGCTCGCGCTCTTCCTCAACGAGGAGTGCGGCCTCGATGGCGCCATCGCGTACGAAAAGCAGCACGCCGGTGAGCTGTCCCGCTACGTGGCCGCGGTCGAGGCCGACGAGGGCGCCGGCAAGCCGCTGCGCTGGTCCGTCAGCGGCGACGACAGATCCGTGGCGCTCGTGCGCAAGCTCGCGGCGCCACTCACGAGCATCGTGCCCGACGAGGTGGTGCTCTCCGACGATGCGGGCGCGGATCTCACACCTCTGCGCGAGGCTGGCGTGCCCGGCGTCAACGTGGCGCAGGACGTCAGTGACTACTTCGAGTGGCACCACACCGACGGTGACACCGCCGACAAGATCGACCCCGCCCAGCTCGGTCGCGCCGCCGCCGCGGTCGCCGGGATGGTCGTCCAGCTCGCCAACAGCGACGAGGTCCCGACACGCTCCAGAGCGAGGCCCCGCAATTAGGGACGCTAGATCGCCTCCACTTTGAAACGGTCCTGCGGTCCAAGGCGCCAAAGGCGCCGTCGCGGCGGAGTCGCCGCGTAGCAGGGTGGGGACCCTCGACGGCTCTGCCGGCGGGGCGGGGACGCAGTCCCCGTGGGAATGATCTAGACCGCCATGCG
>JAYTLP010000596.1:0-6533 GCA_043729375.1 Myxococcales bacterium | reverse complement strand
CCGGCGGCGTGATCGTGCAGGTCGCTGACGGCGACGCGTTCTGTCAAAGGCCGCGCGGCTCGAGCTATCGCGCGCGGCTCGTCGACGACGGTGGCGCGGTCATCGAGCGACTCGATGCGGGTGACGATGCGCCGCGCATCATCGTGGATGCCCCGGGCCTCGTCGCGTGGGCTGTCGGCAGCGAGCGCATCTACGGCTGGAGCGGGGACGGCGCTACCTTCAGCGCTGGGCTCGACGGCAGCGACCTGCGACCCGAGCACATCGCCAGCTCCTCGCTGAGGACGCGCGAAATCGAGTACGATCCCTCCATGGCCGGATCATTCAAGGACGCGCTCGCGAAGTCGGGGCTCGTTGCACCCGAGGCACCTTTGCCGAAGCCAGTGCCGAAGAGCAAGGCGGAGTGGAAGGAGGCGCTACCCGAGGACGACGGCAAGCCGCACATCCCGTTCGATGCGCCCGCGCTCACGAAGACGAAGGAATCGAAGAAGCCTTGAGGTAGGCTCACGGGATGCCGCTCTTCACGACCACCGACGACAGGCACCTCGAGGAAGCGAAGAAGCAGGTCTCGCCGGGCGACAGCGTGTGCCCGAGTTGCAAGGCCCCGTACGCGATGTCGGGCGTCACGCTCACGTCGTTCAACGCGGCGCTCGGGCTCGAGGGCCACTCGTGCCCGCACTGCGGCCACGTCACGTCGCGCCGTAGACCGTCGTTCGACGGGCTGTAGCGCTACGAGGCGCGGGAGAGCCGCATTGGCAGGCCGCCGCGCGGGCGCAGCGTGATGAGCGCCTCGTGCTCGACCGTGTGCCCCGGGGTCGCTGCGAGGCGATAGCGCGAGAGCACCGTGGAGAGGATGATCTGCGCCTCCATCATCGCGAAGCCGGTGCCGATGCACTGCCGCGCGCCGCCCGAGAACGGGAAGTAGGCGAACTTCGGAATGTCGCGTCCCTCGGCGAAGCGGTCGGGATCGAAGCGCAGCGGGTCGGGCCAGACATCGGGGTGCCGGTGGGTGACCCACGGGCTCATCGTCACGTCGGCGCCGCGGTCGATCGAAAAGCCGTCGATCACGTCGCCATCGGCGCAGCCGCGCCCGATCGCCCACACGGGCGGGTAGAGCCGCATGGACTCCTGGAACACCTGCTTCGTGTACGAGAGGCGCGGAAGGTCCTCGAGCGTGGCCGCGCGTTCGCCGAGCGTGTTGCCGGCCTCGTCGGCCGCGCGCCGCTCGATCTCCGGGTGCTGCGCGAGGAGGTGGAAGCACCACGCGAGCGCGTTCGCCGTGGTCTCGTGGCCCGCGGCCAGCATCGTCACCGCCTCGTCGCGGAGCTGCGAGTCGCTCATGCCTTCGCCAGTCTCGGGATCTCGCGCCGACAGCAGCATGCCGAGCAGATCGTGCCGCTGCTCGTCGCGGGGACCGTGCGCGCGTCGGTCTGCCACCTGCTTCGCGATGAGGCGGTCGAAGTAGCCCGTCGCGGCGTGGAGCTCGCGGTTGCGCTGCGTCGGCACCCACACGGGCAGGTCGACGAGCGAGATGATGCGGTCGATCGTCTGGCGGTTGAGCGTGGCTACCGCGCTTCCGATCTCATCGATGATCGAGTCGAGCTCGACTGAAAACAGCGTGGCGCTCACGATCTGCAGCGTCACGCGCATCATCTCGTGGGCCACGTCGATGGTGTCGCCCGCGTCGGCCCAGCGCGTCAGCATGTCGTGGCTGAGGCGCCCCATCGTCGCTGCAAAGCCACCGATCTGCTGCCGGTGGAAGGCCGGCTGCGCGATGCGGCGCTGCCTGCGCCAGAAGTCGCCTTCGCTCGTGAGCATGCCCGTGCCGAGCGAGAGCCGCAGCATGTCGTAGTCGCGCGTCTGCTTCGTGTAGCGTGGCGCTTCCTCGACGAGCACGCGGCGGACGTGCTCGGGCCGCGCGAGGAGGTAGGTCACATGGGGCCCGACCTGGAAGCGCGCAACGTCCCCGTGCGTCTCGCGGAGGCGCGTCAGGAAACCCAGCGCGTCCTTCTTCAATGCGCGGAGCGTCGAGAGCGTCGAGAGCGCGTGGACACCGGGCGCGCGCCTGCCGACATGGCTCATGCGCAGAAGGTACCACCGCCTTGCGCGCGGACCGCACCGCACTTTCCAGGGACTCATGCATGAGGCGTCCTGCCCATGCACGTACGTTTCACCGCAATCAGGCGGTGAGGACGACCCGTCGGAGGCGTCGAGAGCGCTCGAGAAGATCCACGGCCTCCTCGAAGCGGATCAGCGGGAGCGCCTCGCCTACCTCATCCGCACCGACGTCGTGACCATCCAGACAGGAACCTGGGAAAGTTCCTCTACCTCCGAGAAGAACGTCTCCGGGCAAAGCCCGTCGATGTTCACGCGATCTCGCTTGCCGCAGAGGGCCGTCCGGGCGCGCGCGATTCGGCGCCCGGGCAACTCTTCGCGTCTGGAGGGACTCCATGTCGCAGAGCGCCGTTGCATTCATCAACGAGGACGATGTCCTGACGCGTGTTCTCGCGCAGTGACCTCGGTGGTCAATCCCGTCGGGCCTGCGGTCGTGTCGAGCGTTGTGCTCTCGCGGCGCGGCAAGGGCTCGGGCGCGGCAAGGGCTCGGGCGCGGCAAGAGCTCGGGCTCGGGCTTGGGCTCGGGCGACGCCCGATGACAACATCCTCACGAACGCGCATGTGGTCGAGCACGGCCAGCGCCTTTGCATCGCGTCGGTCGACGGCGGCAGTGACGAGGCGTAGCTCGTCGGTGCCGATCCTGCGACGGACCTCGCTGTCCTGCGCACCGGTCGCGCGCTCGCGCACGCCGAGCTCGGCCTCTCGGCGAAGCTCCGCGTGGGGCAGCTCGTCGTCGCCATCGGCAACCCGCTCGGCTTCGCGGCGACGGTGTCCGCGGGCATCGTCTCGGCGGTCGGCCGCACCATGCGCGGGCACGGTGGGCGGAATCCCGGCACCTCGGGCGGACCGCTGGTCGATTTGCATGGGCGCGTCGTCTGCATCGACACCAGCATCATCCTGCGGTGCGCAGGGCTCTCGTTCAGCGTGTCGAGCGAACCCGCACGACGGGTTGCAGGCGAGCTCCTCTCGCGCGGCAAGGTGATCCGGAGCTGGCTCGGTCTCTCGACGCAGATGCGCCCGATTGACCCGCGGCTCCGTCACCATCTCGAGCTCCTCGCGACGAGCGGGTGTGAGGTGAGCGCCGTCGAGCCGGGAGGGCCTGCGGCGCAGGCGGGCCTCTTGCCGGGAGATGTCCTCGTCGCGCTCGACGGTGAGCGGTTCGCTGGCATCGACGAGGTCCAGCGTCTGCTGGCCGGCTGGAAGGTGGGCTAGATGCTGCGCGCCGTGCTCGTGCGCGGGACCGAGCGCGTGGAGCGTCGTCTTCCCGACCGAGGCGTCGCGGTAGTACGCTGCCGCCATGATCAAGGTCGTCGGGCAGGGCACCAAAGAAGTGCCGTGGGAGCTGAAGACGCCGCCGGGTACGGCTGCGTTCACCGCGTATCGCGACGAGTCGCTCGATCCCCCGGCGCTGGTCGCCAATGTGGGAACGACGGAGCTGCGCTACCATCTCTGCTGCATCGAGGACCTCTACGAGATGCTCGCGAAGAAGGGCGGCGCATTTATAATGCTCGGCGGCTCCGATGAGGGCAAGCCAGTCACCGACGGTACGGTGGAGGCGTGGGGCCGGTCTCCGAAGAACCCGGTGAGGGGCTTCTACGGCCTCAAGAAGGGCCTCCGTGGGCGCTTCGGCGTGTACGTGCCCCCCGTGCTCGAGGCGCTCGGCCTCGTCGAGCTCGAGCACAACCCGCGCAACAATCGGGTGCGCGCGCTACCGCGGCCCTAGCAAGAACGCCAGCGCGCCGGGCAGGCGCTGGGCCCAGTACAGCTCGGAGTGGGTGCCGCCCGGCTGCACGACGTGCTCGAACGTCGTGCCCTCGGAGTACCCGAGCTTCTTGTACGCGGCGAACAGCATCGTGGTCTCGACGATGCCGTCCTCGTTGCTGGCGCCGTCATCGCCACAGTCGACGTACACACGGTCTGGTCGCACGGCACCCGTCGTCGCCACGTCGCCGAGAATGACTTCGTTGTCCCACCACGTCGACGGAGACAGCGCGCCGACGAGCCCGTAGATGCTGGGCCTCTTCACGCCCGCATAGGCCGAGACGAGACCGCCGAGCGATGAGCCGACGAGCGCGGTAGTGGCACGACCCGGCCGTGTGCGCAGCTTCGTGTCGACCTGGGGCTTGAGCTCGTCGGCGAGCATTCCGAGGTACGCATCTGCGCCGCCGCCGGCCATCTCGGAGACATCGTACGTGGGCGTGTACTCGTAAATACGTTGCGTGCCCGCGTGCTCGGGCGCGACGACGATGACTTCCCGGATGCTGCCGTCGAGCGCCGCGGCGTCGAGGGTGTCGTCGACCTTCCAGCTACTGGCGCCGAGCACGCCCGACGTGAAGAGGTTCTGGCCGTCGTGCATGTACACCACGGGGAACGTCGCGCGCGTGTTCTCGTCGTAGCTCGGCGGCAGGTACGCCCACACCACGCGATCGTTTCCGAGCCTGTCGGAGTGGAACGCGGAGAACAGCTGCTTCACGGTTCCGGCCTGTGTGTAGAACCGCGGGTAGATGTCGACGGTGGTGCCGGGCTGCGCCACGTAGTTCGGGCCGATGGACCACGTGTCGCCTGCAGTGTCGTCTCTGATGAGAGGCTTGTACTCGAAGCTCGTGGCGGCCTCGACGTCGAGCGCCCACGTGTCGTCCCCGAGCGCTGTCATGGTGTGGCCCGTCGACCAGACGAGCGTCGCCGCGCTCCCGCGGATGCTGAGCGTGTGACTGCCGGCGGGGTAGTGCACGCGAAGAGTCGTCGTCGTGCCGCCGTCGAGGATCGATGGCGTGGTGGCCGCGTCGGTCGACGCTCCGGCATCGGCACCCAAAGAATGCATGCCGCCGCCGCAGGCGGCCAAGAGGAGCAGGAGAGACGAGAGCGCGCGCACGCTCAGGCCGCCGTGATGTCGAGCCAGAAGTCGTGCGACCCGTTCGGCGGCAGCACGAGCAGCTGCGCGCCCGTGTTGACGGCGTCGCCGGGGCACGTCCACGGCTCGAGACAGACGAAGTCGGAGCCGGCCAGCGTCCAGATCACCCAGCGCGACAGCGTCTCGCACGTGCCGATGGTGATGGTCCTGCCGTCGGCCCAGACGAGCTGGGCGTGGTTCTGGCCGTGGTCGTCGAGACGGAGGTCCACCTCCTTCGCCGAGAGATCGACGCGCACCGGCACGGCGACGCTCCGCTTCGTGACGTTGTCCCAGCCGCGCGTCGCGGCCGTCGGGATCCGCAGCGCGGCCTTGTCGGCCTGCGCAACCGCAAAGTAGGGGTGGAAGCCGAGGCCGAACGGCATGTCTGTAGAGCCGCGGTTCGTGACGCGAGGCTCGAGGCGCAGAGTGGCACCGTCGAGCAGGTAGCGGATCTGGAGCGAGCACGGCCAGGGCCAGTCGGGCGTGGCCGGCTGGTCGAGGCGCAGCGTGACCTCGTGGTCGTACCGCTCGACGACTTGCCACGGCTGCTTGCGTGCAAAGCCGTGCTGCGGCTGCGAACCCTCGTACGCGCTGAACGCCCAGCGATCGTTCGTCAGCTTGCCGGGCGTCGGGAACAGCACCGGGATTCCCCCACGAACGTTCTTTCTCGGGTCCGCAAGCGTGGCGGCGTCCAGGTACAGGATGGACCGGTCTCCGACCGAGAAGTGCGTGGTGATGGCGCCGCGCTGCGAGTCTATGACGACGCGACTTTCACCACGCACGAGCTCGACAACATTCTTCGGCGCCTCGCTCGGGTCCGCGCTCACGGCCGCTTCCGGCGCTTGCGCTCGGGAGGCTTCTTGCCGCCCGTCGTCTTGTCCTTGACCCACTCGGGGACGGTCTTGCTGCTCGAGGTGGAGTGCCCCGAGACCTTGAGGCGCACGCGGCCCTTGCCGCCTCCGGCGATGCCGAGCTTGCCGCCACCCGAGATGCCGATCTTGCCACGCACGGTGTCGGGGCGCTTGCGGCGGGTGGGCACACGCGGTGTCTTCACGGCGTCGTACGACATGTCGTCGTCGGCGGAGCGGGGCTGCTCTGGCTGCACGGCGGCCGGCGAGAGGTCGATCTGGCGACGCGAGACGGAGACGTTGTCGATCGTGACGCGCATGGGCGCGCCGAGCGAGAAGCTCTTGCCGGTCTTCTTGCCGACGAGCTTCATGTGCTCGCTGTCGAACTCGTAGAAGTCGCCCTGCAGCGACTGCAGCTTGATGAGGCCCTCGATGTACGGGCTCTCGATCGAGACGAACAGGCCGAACGACGTGACGCCGACCACCTTCGCGTCGAACGTCTCGCCCACCTTGTCGCGCACGAGCACGCAGCGGTAGAGGTCGACGACCTCGCGCTCGACGCCCATGGCGCGCCGCTCGAACGCGGAGCTCTTGACCGCCATCTCCGCGAGCTGCTCGGGCGTCATCTCCGGCGGCGGCGCACCGCCGGCCATACCACCGTCTGTGGTGATGGACTGCTTGAG
>JAYTLP010000595.1:0-2645 GCA_043729375.1 Myxococcales bacterium | reverse complement strand
GCCGACGGGCTCCGGACCGCGGAGCTCCGCATGGGCGTGTATCGGGCGTGATCGAGCAGCGTGCTTACTGCGGCTGCCACGCGACCGGATCGACGGCGGCGACCCGGAGCTCGCTGCAGTAGCGCTCGCCCGCGCCATCGATCACCCATGCGTGTTCCACGGTCGGCAGCATCTCGCTGAACGTCGCCGCGGGCGCACCGCGAAGCAGCTTCGCGACCAGCTCGACGAACACGGTGCTCTCGAAATCGACGTACACGGGCTTCACCTCGGTCGTGGTCTTCACGAACACCCATCGCGGCAGCCCGAGGACCCGAGCCCAGCGGCGCGCGCCGAGAAAGCGGGCGGCGGGATCCGCGAGGGTCAGCCACTCGAGCTCGGCGGTCACGACTCGCCAGCTCGCCCGCGCGACGACCACGTCGTCGATCGTGATGCGAGGGGAGCGCTCGCCCGCCGGGAACGGAGTGAACGCCGCGAAGCTCTCGGCGATCAGGTGATGCTCGAGGAACTCGATGATGTTCATGCGATGCGCGCCGTCGCGGGTGGCGATCACCAGCGCGCCCGCGACGGACTCGACGACGAGATCGCTCACCGCCACGACCTGCGAGGCCGAGCGCGTCGACCGCGTCCCTCCGGACTCGAGGTCGAGGTCATCGGGCGCCACGGAGAAGTAGTCGGCCTGAGAGATCGCCTTGGACCATACGGGGGCAATGCCGACGCGCTCGATGTCGAGCTCGCGCGCTCGGACGAGCTCCTCGGGGTCCGGGTGCTCCTTCACGAAGCTCGGCGAGAGCACCGTGTTGAACCCGGAATGGAGCTCGCCGAGCACGAAGAAGAAGTCACCCGCCTCGATCGCTTCGGGTCCGCGCGCCGCGATCATCAGATCGGGTGACTGATAGCGGGCCAGCGGCCAGCCGGGCGCGGGCGCTGCGAATTCGGAGCGGGCTGCCGTCAGAGCCCCGACGGAGCGGACCACACCGAGCTCGTCGGGACGGGCCGCGATCACGCGCGCCCACCGGCGCTGCAGCTCCGCTCTCACCTCCCCCACGATGGACCCGGGGGCGGCGGCGCCCGGAAACATTGCGGGGACTCGCTGCCAGAAGCGATCGAACGACACCGCCCCCGTAGCGGCGAGCTCGGCATGAAGGGCGCCGAGCGCGAGTCGATAGCGACTCGCGATCTCGAACGTGAACCACCGCGCGCTGTGCAAGATCAGCTCGAGGGGGCCGGCGAGTCGATCGACGACGCGGCGGCCGATGGTGACCTCGAGATCACGCCGGCAATCGAGATAGACCGGGGTGCGGCCGGCGTAGGTCTTCCCGTGCTCGCGCACGAGCTCGGCGCCAGTGGCTGCGGTGAAGGTGGCCCCGAATGCGGTGAGTGCATGCTCGAGCTCGGCGGCAGAGCTGCTCGCCTGCAGCGCCGCCCGCCCGCGGTCGAGATCAGCCACGAGGTCCAGGGCGCGCGCGCGCACCACCGGATCTTCGACGCGCCCCAGCAGCGAGATCAGGTGGTCCTCGGGGTGGTGAGTCCCGGTCGGGATCTCGAGCTCCCAGTGGAGCGCGCCCGCCTCGCAGAGCTCCTCGATCGCCTCGAAGACGACCGCCTCGGACGCGTCGTCGTGCTCGGCGTCCAGCGCCAGCTCCGCCGCGATCGCACGCGCTGTCCGCTCGCCGTCACTGCGAGCGAGCACGCCTGCGAGCAGCGGCGAGAGGGGGGCGGTGCGGTCGACGGGATAGTGGAGGACCGTGCCCTCGAGCCGGAACTGGGGCAGGCGGCGCGGGGCCAGGTAGGGACGGATGCCGGGGTCGCGGGACAGCGTCATCGCGAGCGCATCGATCGCCCAGTACTCGTAGTAGACGGTGTGCCGGTCCGTCAACGTCGTACCCGCTCGCTGCGTCACGGCGGTCGGCTCGGGCACGAAGCGCGCCCAGCCCACCGGGCCGAAGAATCCGATGGTGTCGTTCTTCACGCAGTAGCGCTGGAGATAGCTGGCTACCAGCCGCTCGTGAGCGCGCGCCTTCGTGTCGGTCGCGCGCGCGGGCTGACGCAGCAGACTGTCGACGCCGGTGTCGACGGCATTCCGGTTCTGCCACAGCAGCGCGGTCCGGAAGGCATCGAGCGCGGCCACTCGTCGCAGCGCGTCCGAGGTGACGCTCGTGGCTGCATCGTAGGCGCGCTTCACATCGAGCCCCGCGGACTCGACCCTTGCCAGAGCCTCCGAGAACTCGCCGCGCACCAGCTCCGCCGCCGCGTCGGGGAGAGGGTCGGGCACGCGATCGCGGGCGAGCCGGCGGAGCGCCTCGCTGATCACCCGGCGGCCGTCGCGATCGAGACCCGATCCGGCGGCGTTGCAGGCCGCGAATAGCCGGCTGCGCACCGTGCGGCACGCCGACTCGAGCGCGAGCATCCGGTCGACGGCAAGGCCCAGCTCGGGCTGCGCGAGGTCGAGCACGAGGCGCGCGGGAAACCCCGTCGCGCGCAGCACGCTCCAGCTCCAGAGGCCCCAGGCTTCGCCGAGCGCCACGAGGTGAGCCACGCGCCGACGATCCTATGTCCGCGTGACTCGACGTGTCAACGCCGGACGCTCGACGGCGAGCAAGGGTCCCAGGCGCCGGTTGACCACGTGGAATGACCATGCCACCGTG
>JAYTLP010000594.1:0-4703 GCA_043729375.1 Myxococcales bacterium | reverse complement strand
CGGCAAAGGCGACTGCGCCGGGACCGTCGATCTCTGGCAGCGTGATGGCAAACTCCTCTCCGCCGTAGCGCGCGAAGATGTCCTCACGGCGGATCTTGCCCTTCACGACGGTGGAGAGCTGCGTGAGCACGTAGTCGCCAGCGAGATGGCCGTACGTGTCGTTGATGTTCTTGAAGCGATCGATGTCGAACAGGATGAGGCTCAGCTCGCGGCGGTAGCGCCGCGCCCTCGAGACCTCGCGGTCGATCTGCTCGAGGAAGTAGCGGCGGTTGTGCGTCTGCGTGAGGCCGTCGACGGTGGTGAGGCGGTAGATCTCCTCGTGATAGGCGTTCTCGACGTTGCCACCCGTCAGGAACTTGAAGATGGTGCGGCCGACCTTCACGAAGTCGCCATCGCGGAGCACGTACTCGTCGACCTGCTGATCGTTCACGTAGGTGCCGTTGGTCGAGCCGAGGTCGCGGAGGATGTGCGACTTGCCCGTGTTGATGATCTTGGCGTGGTTGCGCGAGACCGACTCCTGGTCGACCTGAACATCGGCCTTCGACGACCGACCGAGCGTCGCCGCGGAAGCCTCGAGGCCGTACTTCCGCCCCAGCTCGAGGCCGTAGATCACGACCAGGCAGGCGTCCTTGCCGGATGGCTTCTCGGTGGCCTTCGAGACGACCGTGACGACCGTCTTCGTGCGCGCGCTGGACATCAACCAGCAGAGTTTACACCCAAATTCGGGGGCTGATACGTCAGGAAATTTGCGACACTTACTTACATGTAATACTTTTAGGTACACAACGACTGAAAGAGGCGAGATGATTAGGCAAATCAGCAGGACCCGACACCTCGCCAGCGCTCTCGCCGTGGCCTCTTTGCTGCTCCTTGCGCTCTTCATCCACAAGTACGGACGCCTGGCCGAGGCTGCGCTGCCGCTGTCCCTCGCGGTGCCCCGGCCCATCGAGCTCGCCCGGGCCCGGCTCGCTCGCGAGCTCGATTGGACGCATGTCAGCAAGGACGGCGTCGGATACGTCCAGGTGTTCGCCGACGGCGGCCATGCGGAGCTCTCGCTCGACGCGCGCCTCCAGGCCCTCACCGAGAAGACGCTCGAGGAGCACCCCACGCCGTACGGCGCAGCGGTGCTCCTGTCCGTCACCGATGGACGGGTCCTCGCGATGGCGGGGCGCTCCGAGGCGGAGTCGCAGCTCACGGCCGCCGACCTCACGCTGAAGCCCTGGGCGCCGGCAGCGTCGGTGTTCAAGATCGTGACGGCGTCGGCGCTCGTCGAGGCCGGCGTCACGGCCGACCAGGAGGTCTGCTACCACGGCGGCGTCCACGCCGTCGACGCGTCGAACCTCGTTTTTCAGCCGCGGCTCGACGACTCGTGCAAGTCACTGGCGTTCGGTCTCGCCAAGAGCCAGAACGCCATCATCGCGCGCCTCGCCCACGATCACCTCACCCCCGACGGCCTCGACGGCGTGGCGCGCAAGTTCGGCTTCGGTCGTGCGCTGCCGGTCGATTTCCCATCGGTGGCTTCATCGATCGATGTTCCGCGCGAGGACAGCCTCGAGTACGCGCGCACCGCCGCCGGCTTCTGGCATTCGACGCTCTCGCCGATGCATGGCGCCGTCATCGCAGCCACCATCGCCCGCGGTGGCACCACGCCCCCGCTCCGCCTCGTCGAGCGCGTCGTCGACGCCGACGGCACCACGCTCGAGATCGACGGCGCACCGTCGCAGCGCGTCGTGTCGACGGAGGTCGCCGAGAGCGTCGGTCGCATGATGGTCGGGACCACCGAGTTCGGCACCGCGCGCCTCGGCTTCCACGACAAGCACTCGGGAAAGAAGGTGCTCCCCGGCATGGACGTCGCCGGCAAGACCGGCTCGCTCAACCGCAAGGAGCCGGGCATCGCGTACTCGTGGTTCGTGGGCTATGCGCCGGCCGACAAGCCCGAGGTCGCCTTCGCGGTGCTGCTCGGCAACGGCCCGAGCTGGCGCTGGAAGGCGCACCAGGTCGCCGCCGATCTGCTCACCGGCTATTTCCACGCCCCGACCGAGGCACTGCCGACGACGACGGAGACGATCGCGGCGCGCTGACCTTCCCCCTCTCCATCGCCTCCGCCCGGGCAGCTACGGAGATGAAGGCGCCCCCCACGTAGCCTCCCTCGAGCATCTTCTCGACCTCCCGCACGTCGCGCTCCACAAATGGCACACGCACGAACGCGCCGCGCCGTGCGGCGGGCGCCTCGACCTCGTCCGCGCGGAGAACGCTTGCGTCCGGGGCGCGGGTGACGGCGACGCCGACCGCGAGCACCGCGCTCACGCCGACGGCGATGAAGCGACGCCGACGACGCTCCGAGCCGCCGATCGTGCAGTCCTTCAGCAGCACCGTGCCGTCGCGACGCTGGAAGTAGCGGACGCAGAGCTTGCCCTCCTTCGCGAGGATGAGCGCCTCGGCTTCTACACGCGTCATCTCGGTCAGGTTGTAGACGTTCTTCGTGCAAGCGCCGCACGTACGCACCCGGTCGTCGCCGATCATCTGCTTCCAGTCGGCGCTACACGGCGCGGCCACCCCCATCCCGTCGAGCACCGAAAGCTTCGACCTCGCGCGCGCCTCGGTGAGCAGGCAGGCAGCGTCGTCGAGCTCGCGCTGTGCGGTCCTGACGTCTGCCGTCAGCGCATCGTACCGAGCGGTCAGCGCAAGCAGGTCGTCGCGGTAGCCCATGATTGGTGGACACCGCACGGCCGGGAAGGTTCCTACTGCGCGCCGAGCAGCTCCTCGCGGATGAGCTCGATGGGCGCGCCGCCGTAGGAGAGCAGCGCGGCGTGGAATGCGGCCAGCTTGGCGTCGGCACCCTGCGCGGCCTGCCAGTCGATGCGGAGGCGCTCGATCTCGAGCCGCCCGAGGGCCTCCGCGCCCACCATCGGATCGAGTGCGACGCGCTCGGCTTCGCGACGAGCCTGGGAGTCGTCGAGACCGGCGTCGTCGGAGAAAAGCTTCGCAATGTCGTCGAGTTTTGCCGCCTGCGCGTGGAAGCGGATCGACGCATAGAGGCGCAGGAGTCGAAGCTGGGAGTTTCGCTCGGCGACGAGGCGCACCTTCGGATCGTCGCTGTCGAGGAACAGGAGGTGCTCGACGTACGCGGCGAAGCCCTCGTCGAGCAGCATCGAGGAGGACACGCGCTGCATGAGCGTGGGTGCTTGCCTGCGGGCAAGGCTGACGAGGAAGTGACCGAGCAGCTCGTGTGCGAGCGTGACGGTGAGCGTGGGACGGTTGAGCGCGCGCGAGAGCTCGGTGCGCGCCTTCTCGCTCGTCGCGCGCGCGACCGGCTCGAGGTACACGACCGCCGGACGCGCGTGCTTCTCGAGCGGCGCGTTGGCCTCGAGCTGCACCAGCCCCGAGCACTGCGGCGGCATCTCCACCACGTGGGGGAGCCCGAGTGGCGGCACGGGGAGCCGTGCGCGCTCACGACCCCACGTGGCGAGCTGGTCGACGACCATCTGGGTCTTCGCGGCCAGCTCCTCTGCTCTCGGATGATCGTCCTCGACGAGGTGTAGCGCGTCGAGGCGCGGTCCCGGCGACTGCCCCGCGACGACCACCTTCGTGGCCTCGTCGACCCGGCGCGTGGCATCTCGCAGCGCGGCCTCGACGCGCGGGAGCAGCACTTCCACGGAGCCGGGCATGGCCTCGACGAGCCGCATGCGATCCCAGAACCGCTGCGGCCCGATCGCGAGCTCGCCATGCGCGCGAGGCTGGAAGTCGCGCTGGAGCCAGTTCACGAAGTCGTCGAGCGCGCGGCCGGCGTCCACGGAGGCTGCGCGCGCGTCTTCGGCGAGGCGCGCATCCGGCACCGCTGCCACGAGGTGCGGCAGCGTCTCGCCGAGGAACGCGCGTAAGGCCTGCGCGTTGTCGATGGCCCGACGTACCGAGAGCTCGGGCGCGGAGCCGCGCAGGTTGCGGCGCGCCTCGTCGAACAGCCCGCGGATGCGCCACAGCCGGCCGTTGAGCGAGCGCAGCGCATCGGTCCCCATGCTCGCGTCGTCGATGCGCTCACCCGAGACGAGACTGTCGACGCCGGCCTGGGCGATGTCCACGTAGAGCAGGGGGCTGCGCTCGAGCGGTCGCATCTCGGAGAGCTCGTGCAGTGCCGCATCGGTGCGACGCTGCAGGAGCTTGCGATCGAGGCGGCCGACGCGCGTGAGCTTGTCGTCGGGCAGCGCGCGGAGCTGGTCGGCGAGTGTGCGGAGGCGCGTGGCCTCGCGGAGCTGCGAGTCGGTGCGCACGTCGTCGAGCTTGTCGTCGTAACCGTGATCGCCGAGCCACGACGCCATGGTGGGCCGCAGCGCAAGCTCCGCGTCGAGGTTGGCGCGCACGAGCGCCTCCAGCGCTGCTTGCGGCTCCAGCGCGCCGTCGGGGTTCGTGGCCGGGACGGACTGCCGCGGCACTCGCACCTCCGTGGCCATGTCGCTCGGCGCACCGCTCGACGAGGTGCTCGCCGCGCGCCGGTTGCAAGCCGGAAGCAAGGCCGGCAACACGGCAACGTAGCCACCGAGCACGAGCGCGGCCGACAGGCGTGCGGTGGCTCTCCGAGGGCGCTTGCGCATGGCGCTTTGCATACCGTAGGCTGTGGCCGGAGGGAAGACCATGACCGTCCTCGGCAAATGGCTCGCAGATGCGACGCGCGCACGGGGCAGTGCCAAGGCGCTGGTCTACCGTGA
>JAYTLP010000593.1:0-7275 GCA_043729375.1 Myxococcales bacterium | reverse complement strand
CGCACCGCCGTGTTGGACTTGAAGAGCTGCGCGCCCCCGTAGACGGTGTGCACGGGCTGACGCGCATCGGCGTCACCCGCGTACGCGGCCGCGATGACGGCGTTGGCGGGGCTGAGCTTGGCAATGATAGGGGCGAGCGCGTCGGCCGAGAACGAGGTCTTCATGGAGGCTTTGTAAACTCCGCCGCCGCCGACCGTCAACGCTCGGTGGTCTCGCCCCGGCGCTTGGCGAGCATCGCCTCGACCACGAAGCTCGCCACCTGCGACGGCTTCGTGCCGGGGCCGAAGCCTGCGTCGAAGCCGAGCTCGCGCGCCAGCTTGTGATCGATGCGCGGCCCGCCGAGCAGGAACAGGGTGTCGCGCATGCCCTGCTTTTTGGCCAGCTCGATGAGCTGCGTCGAGTTGTCGATGTGGAGATCACGTTGCGTCATGATCTGCGAGACGAGGATCGCGTCCGCGCCCACCTCGCGTGCGCGCGTGAGCAAGGCGGCGTTGTCGACCTGCGCGCCCATGTTGTAGGCGTCGATCCACGGGTACGCCTCGAGGCCCTTGTCGCCGGCGTAGCCTTTCATGTTGAGGATGGCGTCGATGCCGACCGTGTGGGCGTCCGAGCCGGTGCACGCGCCGACCACCACCACGCGGCGGCCGATGTCGTCCTCGATGAAGTGGTTCAGCTCCTTGAAGCCCCACGTGGGCGTGGTGACCTCTGGCACGATGATGTCGGCCCAGTCGAGGGTGACCTCGGCGTTCGCGTAGACCACGAACATGCTGAAGGTCGTACCCGCTGGCTCCACGGTGGCGACCATCACGTTCTTGAGGCCCAGTGCCTCCGCGAACAGCTTGGCGGCTTCCTTTGCGCGCCCGCCCGCGGGCACGGGCAACGTGAACGAGAGCTGGATGCGGCCGTCGTCCTTGCGATCGCCGTACGCTCGGATGGGTTCCTTCATCGGGCCCTTCACGACGAGGCCCCTTCGAGTGCGTCCAGGATCGGGTTCACGTAGTCGGCGCTCTTCTCGATGACCCCGTCGAGCCCACGACCGCCGAGCTCGGGGCGCTTCACGTCCGCGAATGCACCGCGCGCGACAGCCGAGAACATGCCCTCGGCCTGCACCTCGCGCAGGAGGTCGCGGGCTTCCCCGAGCACCTGCCGCGCGCGAGCCACGACGCGGCCCTCGGGGTTCCAGCGCAGCTCCTCCGAGAAGTGCCGCGCGGCCGTGAAGACGTAGTCTGCGCCCTTGAGCGCCACGAAGCGGTCCTGCAGCAGCGGGGTGTGGATGCTCTCCGTCATCATGCCCAGCAGCGCGATGGTCTGGTTGGTGGCGACGCCGACGAGATCGTAGAGGCCGTCCACGCGGTGTGACCAGAAGATGTCGCCGGTCTTGTGCTTGGTCGACGGCATCCACTTGATGGGGTGCTTCGGGAAGATCTGCCGCACCAGCTGCGCCTGCGCCATCTCCATGAGGAAGCTGTCCTCGATGGACTTGTCGATCTCGAAGGCGTGGCCGAGCCCCATCAGCTCGTCGGGGAGCCCGGCCCGCTTGGCGAAGGCCTCGTTGATGAACTGCGACGACAGGACCGTGTGTGCCTTCTCGACGGCGTCCGCGGTGGTGAGGTAGTTGTCCTCGCCGGTGTTGATGACGATGCCAGCGCGCGCGATGACACGGCGCGAGAAGTACTGGTCGCAGAGCGTACGGCGCGGATTGATGTCGCGGAACAGGATCCCGTACATCGCGTCGTTGAGCAGCATGTCGAGACGCTCGACCGCGGCGAGGTACGCGATCTCCGGCATGCAAAGTCCCGAGGAGTAGTTCACCTGCTGCAGGTAGCGGCCCTGCTTCTCCTGCTCCTCGTCCAGCGCGCGTCGCACGACCTTGAAGTTCTCCTGCGTGGCCCACGTGCCGCCGAAGCCCTCGGTGGTGGCGCCGTACGGCACGAAGTCGATGAGCGACTGCGCTGTGGAGCGGATGACCGCGATGATGTCCGCGCCGGCCTGCGCCGCGGCCTTGGCCTGATCGGCGTCGTCGTAGATGTTGCCGGTAGCGACGATGACGTACTTCCACGGTGTGGGTCCCGTCCCCAGCCGAGCTCGCGCTTGCTCGCGTGCGCCGCGCGCCTCGTCGATGCGCGCGAGGGCCGACGCGGTGTGCGCGTGCAGCGCTGCACGCGCATCGTCGACGGAGATGCGCTCGAGACCCGCGGGACCGCCGCCGTACGCGATCTCCTCGGCCGCTTCCTGTGGGGAGGCGGCGCCCCGGTGCAGGGCCGCACCGAGCGCGAACGCCGCGCCGCGTGGCAACAAGCCCGCTTCCTTGAGGCGCTCGACGCAGCGGTTGACCAGGGGGTGCCCGTCCTCGCTCGCACCGTCGATGCCGTACGCGCGAAGGACCGTGCGCTCGATGGAGACCGTCGAGTGCTGGTCGATGAAGGCCTGCATGCGAGCGGCGACGTCGTCCGCGAGCGCGCGGCAGTCGTCGACGATCGAGGTGTCGATAGGGAGCGCTTCCACGACGGCAATCTAGCGAGCTTCGTCCGCCGCGTCGAGCGGCGAGCGCGTGCTCACAGAGTCCCGAACCTCAGATTTCCGAGGGACCCCTCAACCCGCGTCGCCTTTGCGTCGTCGGTGCAGATGCGGTTCCGGCACCTTGCGGCCTGGCACGCCACGCGCAGGGTCAGGGCAGATGCGCTTCCTTCGACTCCTCCCCCTCCTCCTCCTCCTCCTCGGCGCGTGCGGAGGCTCCGGCAACGACGCCGTCGACATGCACACCGGTGGCGATCTGAAGCAGGTCTGCCCCGCGGACCTGGACAAGGCCGACGGCACGGCCTGCACGAGCGAGGGTCAGTCGTGCGGAGGCGAGGCGTGCACGAACGCCTGCCAGTTCTGCAACATCATCGTCTGCCAGGAAGGGAAGTGGACGCACCTCGAGGTGTTCCCGGCCGCGTGCGACGGCGGCGTCTGATCACCGCGCTCGACGGTCACGCCCGCTTGCGCGCGACACCGAGCTTGTCGAGCTCGGCCATGACCTGCTGCAGATCGGACCAGACCTCGCGCTTTGCGGCCGGGTTTCGCAGCAGGAACGCGGGATGGAACGTGGGCATGAGCGGGATGCTCTCGTAGTCCTTCCATGCTCCGCGGATCTTCGAGATGGGAGCGTCCGAACGCAACAGCGTCTGCGCGGCGAACTTGCCGAGGCACACGATCAACTGCGGCTGCACGGCAGCGACCTGGGCCTTCAAGAAGGGCTCGCAGGCGGCGATCTCGTCGTCCTCGGGGTTGCGATTGCCCGGCGGACGGCACTTCACGATGTTGCAAATATAAACGGCGCTGCGAGCAAAACCCATCGCCTCGATCATCCTGGTGAGGAGCTGTCCGGCCGGGCCGACGAATGGCTCACCGGTGTGATCTTCTTCGGCGCCCGGCCCTTCGCCCACGAACATGAGCGCCGCATCGGGGTCGCCGGTGCCGAAGACGATGTTCTCGCGTCCACCGGCGAGCTTGCAGCGCGTGCACTCGCCGAGGTCCGTGCGCACCGCCTCGAGCCGCGCCGCGCCGCCGCCGCGCGCGACGATCTGCAGCACCAAGCCAGCCGGGCGCTGCACCGCTGTGGTCTGGAGCGGGACGCCGGTCGAGCCACCCCGCTCGAGCCAGCGCAGCCGCTCGGTCAGCTTGCGCGTGATGGAGAGCAGCTCGTCGCGCGGATCACCCACGCAGCTTCTCCACTGCGTCCCAGATCCGCGCGGCCACCTCGGCTTTGGTCAGAAGCGGCAGCGAGTCTGCGCCGGCTGCTGACACCAGCACAACGCGATTGTCGTCGGTGCCGAAGCCTGCATCACCAGCGCTGACGTCGTTGGCGACGACGAGATCGACGCGTTTCTTCGTGCGCTTGCCGTCGGCGTTCTCGACGACCCGCTCGGTCTCCGCGGCGAAGCCCACGATCGTCGGGCGGCGCGCCGGATAGGTTCGCGCGCCCAGCTCGGCGAGGACGTCGACCGTGGCCTCGAGCTCGAGTGGCTGCGGCGCGCCGGTCTTCTTGAGCTTCTGCGCGGCTACGTGCGCGGGCCGCTCGTCGGCGACCGCAGCGGCCATCACCACGATGTCGGCCGAGTCGCAGCGCGCGAGCACCGCGTCACGGAGCTGCGCGGCGGTCGTCACGTCGATACGCGTGACGCCGGGCGGTGTCCCGAGTGACGTGGGACCCGAGACCAGCGTTACGTTCGCGCCGCGGGCTGCCGCCTCGGCCGCGACGGCATATCCCATCTTTCCAGTCGAGCGGTTGCCTATGTAGCGCACGGGGTCGATGGCCTCGTGGGTCGGGCCCGCGCTGACCAGCACCTCGCGGCCCGCGAGCGAGCGTGATCCGAGTGCGCCGACTGCGGCTGCGAGGATGTCGAGCGGCTCCGCCATCCGACCGTCGCCGACCCAGCCACAGGCGAGCTCGCCCGCGCCCGGTCCGGCCGACAGCGCGCCGCGCGAGAGCAGCGCGCCGACGTTGGCACGCGTCGCGGCGTGGTTCCACATGTTGACGTTCATCGACGGCGCGAGCAGAAGCGGGGCGCGACACGCAAGCGCGATGGTCGTGAGCACGTCGTCGGCCTGGCCGTGCGCGAGCCTTGCAAGCACGTCCGCGGTCGCGGGCGCCACGACGAACAGCTCTGCCCAGTCGGCCACGTCGATGTGCCCGATGTTGGCCTCGGCGTGCAGCTCGAAGAGCGACTGCACCACCGGGCGAGAGGAAAGCGACTGCAGCGTGAGCGGTCCGATGAACTCCGTGGCCGCCTTCGTCATCACGACGCGCACCTGCGCTCCTGCGCGCACGAGGAGCCGCACGAGCTCCGCAGCCTTGTAGGCCGCGATGCCGCCTGCCACACCAACGACGATGCGCCGGCCATTCAACGCCGGCCGCGCGCGCACGACGGCCTGCTCCACGATCGCGGTCAAGTCGGCGGTGGCGGTCATGGCCTTTGCTATCTACCATGCCGGTCGAGCGGGACGCGCACGACGGCGAACGCACGCACGCGCGGCGCCGTGACGGCGTCGTCGAGCCCCCCACCGACACCGATGTCGACGTCGGCATGGCGCGTCGCGAGCCGCAGCGCACCACGGAGCTCGGCCGCCCGCGCGCTCGCGTCCGACGTCACGACGCCAGCCGCCTCGAGATACGCGACGAGGTGCATCCCGCGAAACGAGACCAACCGCCCGACGACACCGCCGGTGATGTCGAGCTCGTCACCGAAGCGCGTGTCGAACAGCGTGCGGCGGCCCTGGAAGCGGACCTGTGCATCGAGAACGATGGTCAGCCAGGGCAGGCGATAGTCGATCATGAGCCGCGGCGCGAGAGTGAGGCTGCCCGTCGCTGCGAACTGGCGGTCTCCGCCCATCGGAGCCGTCCCGTCGAGCGCGAGCGCAACGTGCATTCCGGGCTCCTCGGGATGGCCGAGCAGCGCCACCTTGATGCCGAGCAAGAGGTCGCCGGCGCTCGCGTGCAGGCCGTCCGTGGCATCGCTGCCGGTGGCGCCGCTGTATCGAAGGCGATCGCCTTCGTTCCACAGCGCGACGGGCAGGCTCACCTGGATCGAGAAGCGCCGTGGCAGCCCGATCTCCCAGCCGAGGTTGCCGACGAGCTGGTTGCGTACGGGCGTCGACACCAGGGCTCCATTTGCACGCGCGCGCAGCTCGATCGGGTCGCGCAGGTAGTCGAGCGAGAGCAACATGCACACGTTGCCGGCGCGCGTCGTCTCCGCTCCTTCCGCGCCTGCCATCACCGATGGGCCGAGGCCGAAGCGCAAGCGGTCCGCAGCCACACCCGTGGACGGGTCCGCCCAGGCCGTCCCGTAGAGCGCGAGGCAAAGTCCCAGGCAGAGCCCGAGAAAAAGACGGGGGAGCGCGAGCGCGCCCAGCATCATTACTCGACCTCGGCGTCGCCGCGGTAGATTCGCCCGGGTTGCACATGACCCCATCGAGCCGACTTCCAGCGCAGCTTTGCGAGGCGAAAGAGCGCTTCGTCACGGCTCTCGCGTGCAAGCCGGCTCGCCGCGGTCAGCTCGGCGATCGCGTCGGCGGCCTCGCGCGGATGGTGCTGGATCCCGCGCGTCAGCAGCACCTCGCCGGACGTGTCGGGACGCGGGCACAGGCGCGCCTCGAACACGTCGCCTTCGTCGAGCGCGAACGGGGAGCGGCGCTCGAAGACGTTGAACCTGCAGCCCGTGAGCAGATCGTCGAGCATCACGTGCTGTTCCGCGACGTCGCGCACCCTGAAGAGGCTGCGGTGCGTGCGCGACAGCAGCGTGAGCGCGTCGCGGTCCGCCGTGGCGGCGAGCAAGTGACGCTCGATGTACGTGCGCCCGTCGGGTCCGACACGCTCGAGCGCGAACCACTCGAGGAATGCTGCCGTGCGCTCCTCGTAGAGCGGATCATCGTGGAACACCTTGCCCGAGCGCGCGTCCCACTCTGCTCGGGCCGCGAGCAGCTCGGGGGCGTCGGACGCAGCTGCTGCGATGACGCCTTCCAGCAGCGACTGCAGCGACATCAGCCGGGGCCGCGCTGCATGAGCTCGACGAACCGCTCGAAGAGGTAGCTCGCATCGTGGGGTCCCGGTGCCGCCTCGGGGTGGTACTGCACGGAGAACGCGCGTGCGGTCGTGGCGCGGATACCCTCGACGGTACCGTCTTGCAGGTTGACGTGCGACAGCTCGGCCTTGCCGCGCAGCGACTCCACGTCGACGGCGAAGCCGTGGTTCTGCGACGTCACTTCGACGCGACGCGTGACGAGGTCCATGACCGGCTGGTTGGAGCCGTGGTGACCGAACTTGAGCTTGTACGTGTAGCCGCCGAGCGCGAGCCCGAGCAGCTGGTGACCGAGGCAGATGCCGAACAGCGGCGTGCCGGACGCGAGCACCTTGCGACACGCATCGATGCCGTAGGTGACCGCCGCGGGGTCGCCCGGCCCGTTGGAGAGAAACACCCCGTCGGGGCCGCGGCCGTCGGGGAAGTTCGTGCCGAGCGCCGCCTCGGCGGTGGTGGTGGCGGGCACGACGCGCACGCGGCACCCGACGTCCACCAGGCGCCGCAGAATGTTGCGCTTCAGCCCGAAGTCGTACGCCACGACATTGAAGCGCGGCGTGATAGTGGCCCGGCCGTCGTCGGGGTGACGCCAGCTCGGCTCGGAGAAGTCGTAGGCGGCCTGGCAAGACACCTCGCGGACGAGGTCGCGCCCGTCGAGCGTGGGCGTGCGGCGCACGAACGCCACCAGCTGGTCGTCCGTCGCGGAGGCGTCGCTGGT
>JAYTLP010000592.1:0-2995 GCA_043729375.1 Myxococcales bacterium | reverse complement strand
ACGGCGCCGGCGTCGACCTCGCGGCCGTGCGAAGGGCGCTCGTCGTCGCCGATCGTCTCACCGATGAAGAAGCAGCACAGCTCTCCGACCAGGCGCTCCTGGCCACGCTCTTCCAGCCCGGCATCTCCACGCGCGTCGTCACCGACGAGCTTGCAGGGCGCGGCGTGGGCCTCGACGCCGTTGCCGACGCGATCGCGCGACTCGGCGGCGACGTCTCGCTCGACACCACTGCCGGCGTGGGTACGCGCCTCACGATCCATGTGCCCGTCGAGAGTCGCGTCCTCGAGGCGCTGCTGTTCAAGGTCGGAGATCAGGTCTTCGCGGTGCCGTCGGCGCGCGTGGAGGAGGTCGCCGAGGTGGACAAGGACGCCATCGACGACGACGTGGCGCACATCCGCATCGGCGACGAGCAGCTCGCGCTCGTGCGGCTCGGCGCCCTGCTTCGCATTCCGCGTCCGCCCGGGCTCGGCGGCAAGCGCGCGGCCATCGTGCTCGACTCGCGCGGGCAGCGCTTCGCTGCCACCTGCGACCGGCTGATCGGGCCCCGCGAGATCGTGGTGCGTCGTCTGCCGCGCGCGCTCGTCGGCGCGCGTCCCTGGGCCGGCGCCACGATCTCGGGTGCGGGCAAGGTGCAGCTCATCTTCGACGTGGACGCGCTCGCGCAGCTGGGCGCCGGCAAGCTCCCTCGTCCGAGCTACCCTGCGGGCCCGAAGCGCGTGCTCGTGGTCGACGAGGCCCGCTCGCTCCGCGAGGCCGTCGCGCTCGTGCTCGAGCACGCGGGCCTCTTAGCCGAGCGCGCGCCCGATGGCTGGGAGGCGCTCGAGCGTCTCGCCGACCGACCCTTCGACCTGCTCGTCTTCCGGCACGAGCAGAAGGGGTTGCCGGGGCCGCGCCTAGTCGACCGCATCCGCGCTTCCCCGCACCTGCGCAAGCTGCCGATCGTGATGCTCACCGACCTCGACGAGCGCAGCGCGCTCAAGCTCGTGGGGCCTTTCGTGCAGGCCATCGTCTCGCTACCGCTGAGGCGACGCCCGCTCCTCGACGCCGTGGCCCGCGCGACGAAGGGGCCGTCAAGCCCAGGCTGACTGGGCTAAAAACCCACCAGCAGGACGACGCCGGCGAGCAGGATCCGGTACACGCCGAACGGCGCGAGGCCGCGGCTGCCGAGGTAGCGCAAGAAGCCGCCGATGACGATGAAGGCGACGACGAACGACACGAGCATGCCGGCTGCAAGCGGGACGCCACCGACGGTCGCGAGCGCGGCGCGGTCCTTGTAGCCCTCGTACAGGGTGGCGGCGCCGAGCGTCGGCAGCGCGATGAGAAACGACAGCTCCGCAGCGAGCGCCGCCGACATGCCGCAGATGCGCCCGGCGAGGATCGTGGTCATCGACCGCGAGGTGCCGGGCACGAGGGAAAGACACTGCACGAGGCCGACGACGAAGCCGTCGACGGGGCGGACCTCTTCGAGCGCAACGATCGTGGGTGCGCGCGACTTCAGCGCGGTCTCGACCACGATCATCGCGAGCCCGCCCACGGCGAGGGCGATGGCGACCGGCACGGGTGCGAACAGGTGCGCCTTGATCGTCTTGCCGACGGCGAGGCCGACGACCGCCGTGGGGACGAACGCGGCGAGGAGCACCACGAGCAGACGCAGCGCCCGCGGGTCGCGGGCCACGAGCCCGGCGACGCGTGCCGCGAGCAGCCTGCGGAAGTGGACGACGACCGCGAGCAGCGCGCCGAGCTGGATGACGATCTCGAAAGCGGTGACGCCATCGCCCTCGAGCTTCATCGCTCTGCCAGCGAGGATGAGGTGCCCGGTGGACGACACGGGCAGGAATTCGGTGAGGCCCTCGACGAGACCGAGGACCAGCGAATCGATGAGGCGCAGCGGACTAGCGGATTCGACGACGGGGCGGCACGACGAGCCCGCTCGAGAGAATGGTCACTACGACCATCGCGTACTTGAAGAAGCGGCCGACGGGCTTCATCGCGACGACCCCGCCGCGCGGAGCGGCATGAGCTTGCCCACCGAGACCGGCGTCGACTGCATCATCGGGCGTTCGACGCGGACCTCGGGGCGCGGCTCCGGTGCGGCCGTCGGCGCCTGCACGACGACGGGCGTGTGCACGGGGAGCTGCGCGGCATCGAGGATGGCCATCGTGTGACGGATGCGACGGACCGCCGTCAGGTTGGTCGAGACGGCGAGCAGCAGGGTGCCGGCGACGACGAGCGCATACACGGGCAGGACGCCGTGGCCGAGCACGGCCTCGACGAGCGGCGCGAACACCATCGACACGCCGAGGTAGACGAGGCGCTCCGGGCGCTGCATCACGCCGATGTTGAGGTTGGTGACGCCGAGCGATTCACCGCGAGCGCGCGTGTAGCTCACCATCAGCGAGCCGAGCGACGCCAGCATTACCGCGTACAGCACCCACGAGTCCTTGTAGAAGACCGTCATGCCACCGAAGACGAAGAGCTCCGCGTAGCGGTCGATGACGGAGTCGAAGAACGCGCCCGACGCCGTGACCTGCTTGCGGATGCGAGCGACGCGACCGTCGAGGATGTCGAGGATGCCGCAGAGGATGTACAGCCAGCCAGCCAGCGCGAAGTTGCCCACGGCCGCAGCGACACCGGCGCCCAGCGCCGCGAGGAGCGACGCGAACGTGAGCATGTTCGGCGTGATGCCCGCCATGACGACGAGGCGCTGCCACGGCGATAGCAGCCACATGATGTAGTGGCGGAAGTAGCGAGACAGCATCGCAGACGCGGGGCGGCCGACGACCTCGATGTCGACGGGCATCCCCTTCACCCAGGTGCGCGCCGAGAAGATGGTGAACCCCGCGATGAAGTAGGCCATGACGGCGAAGCACGGCCACATGGTCGAGAGGAGGGATGCGTGGAGTGCGGTCGATGTCGTCATGATTTCTACCCGAATGCCTCGACGGTAAGAGTGGGTGCTTCCCCGACCGCGGCGGCCGGAGCGTGAGTCGTGTCG
>JAYTLP010000591.1:0-4234 GCA_043729375.1 Myxococcales bacterium | reverse complement strand
TCACGGTCCGTCACGAGGCCGACGCCGTGTTCGCAGCGGCGGGGTACGCGCGAGCGACGGGCAAGGTGGGTGTCGCGATGGTGACGTCGGGCCCGGGTGTGCTGAACGCACTGAACGCACTCGCCTCCGCGCACCTCGAGGGTCTGCCCGTGCTGCTGCTCGCCGGCGAGACGCCGCGCGCGCGCGCCGGCCAGGGCTCGCTTCAGGACGGCAGCGTGCACGGGCTCGACATCCTCCACGTCGCTCGCTCCATGACGAAGGTGGTGGCCGAGCTCATCGACCCCAACGTGGCGCTGCCGCGCGTGATGGCCGTGCTCCAGGCAATGCGCGAGGGTCGGCCCGGCGCGGGGCTCATCACCTGCCCCATCGACGTGACGGCCGCGCGCGCTGCGAAGCCGCACGTCGGGCTCGCGGGCCATCGTCCCGCGATCATCGACGAGGAGTCCCTCGACCGCGCGGCAGAGCTCGTCGCCAGCGCGAAGCGCCCCGTCCTGTACGCAGGCAACGGCGTGCGCTCCGGCGACGGCCCGCGGGCGTTGCGCGCCTTCGCCGAGCGTCTGCAGATCCCGGTCATCACCACGCCGCACGGCAAGGGCGTCTTCCCGGAGAGCCACCCGCTCGCGCTCGGCATCTTCGGGCTCGCGCTGCACCCGTCGGCGGTGGAGTTCCTGGACGAGGGCTTCGACTGCATCATCGCGGTCGGCACCAGCCTGTCCGAGCTCTCCACCGGAGGCTGGAGCAAGAAGCTGCGCGGCCCGATGATCCAGATCGACATCGACTCGAGCCGCGTGGGACGCGCGTTTCCCGTCGACGTAGCGGTCATCGGGCCCGCGGGCGCTGCGCTCCGCAGCATCGCGAATCGCCTACCCCCCGCCGCGCCACGTGTCTTCGGCATCCGCCGCAACAGCAACCCGGAGGCATTCCCCATCGGGCCCGAGCGTCGCATCACGCCGCAGCGGGCGCTGTGGGAGCTGCAGCGCGCCATGCCAGCGACGACGCGCTACACGTGCGACTCCGGCGAGCACACGCTGTACGCGCTGCACTACCTCACCATCGACGACTCGCGGTGCTTCAGCATCGCGCTCGGGCTCGCGTCGATGGCCTCGGGCATCGGCATGGCGCTCGGCGTCGCTGCGGGCTCCCCCGGGGACCCGGTGGTGGCCATCGCCGGAGACGGCGGCTTCACCATGGCCCTGCCCGCCATCGCAGCCGCCGCGCACGCGCGCCTGCCCATCGTGTTCGCGATCCTGAACGACGGTCGCTACGGGATGTGCGACATCGGCTACGCGGCGGTGTACGGCCGCACGCCCGGCTTCCAGCTCGGCCAGCTCGACGTCGCGCGTACAGCGGAGGGCCTCGGCGCCCGCGCCATCCGCATCACGGGACCCGACCAGCTGACGCAGCTGGACCTCGCGGAGCTCGCGAAGGAGGGGCCCATCGTCCTCGACATCCAGATCGACCGCGAGGTGAGGATGCTCTCGAGCGCGCGCTACGAGGTCATGCAGGCCGCACCGCAGAAGAAGGGCAGCAACTGATGGGAACGCACATGAACGTGGGCATCCTCGGCCTCGGCAGCTACCTCCCCGATCACGTCCGGACCAACGACTGGTGGCCGTCGGCCGACGTGGAAGGGTGGAAGAAGAAGCGAATGAATCGGATGACGCGCGGCGCGATTCCTGAAGGGATCCCGCACACGGAGGGCGTACTGCTCACTGCGGCTGAGATGGACCGCAACGCCGCCGATCCGTTCGATGGCGGTCTCGAACGTCGTGTCATCGCGGATGATCAAACGTCTTGCGACATGGAGACGCTGGCTGCAGAGCGCGCGCTCGCCGACGCGGGGCTCACCGGGGCCGACATCGGCCTGCTGTTGCTCACGTCGACGGTCCCGGACTATCTCTGTGCGAACAACGCCTCGCCTCTCAACATGCGCCTCGGCATGCGCCCCGATGTCCTCTCGCTCGAGACGAACGGTGCGTGCAATGGGTTCATGCTGCAGCTCCAGACAGCCGATCTGATCCTGCGCTCCGGTCGCTGCAGGTATGCACTCGTGGTGCAGTCATCGCCCATCTCACGCCTCATGGACCGACGCGATGCGCACTCCGTGTGGTACGGCGATGGTGCAACCGCGATGGTGCTTGGCCCCGTCGCCGAGGGCCGCGGCATCCTCTCGGTCGTCTCTCGCAACGACGGAACGTGCATTCGCGCACTCCCCGCCTGCGTCGAGCACGACGCGAACCCGTGGCACGAGGGCGGCAAGCTCGCGCTGCGCACACTCGATCCGCTGACGGGTCGTCGCATGCTGCTGACGTCGGCAGACCTCGGCAAGCAGGTTCTAGGCGACTGCGCGAGGGAAGCGGGTGTGACCCTGAGCGACGTCGACTTCTTCGCTTGTCATCAGGCAAGCGCGTGGTTTCGCAATGCGGCGCAGAAGATCTGCGGTCTCGAGCATGCTCGGACCGTCGATACGTTTTCGTGGGCGGGCAACATGACGGGCGCCAACGTGCCGCTCGTGCTGGAGGTCGGACGCAGGGAAAACTTGTTGAAGGACGGCGACCTCGTCGCGATGTACGCTGGTGGCGGAGGCATGACGTGGTCGGGTGCGCTCGTGCGCTGGGGCCGCTGACGCGACGGTGCCTCCACCCTCGGGACCTTCTGGCGTGAGCGACGTATCGTGCAAATCCCTGGAGGTGTTCTTCCGGGACGTCCGCATTCGAAAGATCTCCGACGAGGAGGTCGTGCGCGGCATCCAGATCCACGTCGCAACGCTCAAGGACCGTAACGCGCGCATCGACTGGGCCACATTCGCTGCCGTTCTCGATAACTTCGGACGCTTTTACTCCATCGATGAACTGGAGCGCATCGGTAACAGGTTCACCGCCAGCGCTGTCATCAAGCCATTCGTCTTGATGGCACGACTGCTGTTCAACGCCCGTGACTTCTTCCTCTGGCTCTACGGTGTCGACAGCCCGGTGCGCGCGACCTTCTCGTGCATCTATCCGAGCATCGTGGAGACCTCCTCAACCAGGGCGATCATCACGCTGAGGCTCCGCGACGGCCTGGTACCCAGCGCGATCTTCAACCACGTGTGTCGTGGGGCGATGGTGAAGCTCGCGAGCGTCATGGGCGAACCTCCTCGAGACGTCAGCATCGAGCCCACGCAATCGGGCGCACGATTCTTCGTCACATACTCGTCGCGCAACGCAATGTTTTCCTGGTTGCGACGCGCGATCACTTGGCCGTTCACGATCCTGCGCGCGGGCCGCGCGCTGAAGGCCGTCAACGAGGACCTGAGCGCCCGCTACTTCGAGCTCGAAGTTGCAAAGCAGGTCGTCGCAGCCCAGGCGACGCAGCTCGAGACCGCGTACGGCATCTCGCAGGTCGTCCACGCGGACCTCGACCTCTCGAGCACCATCGAAGCCGTCGCGCGCGCCTTCGTCGAGATCGGCCGGTTCGCGGGCGCGCACGTGGTCGTCGACGGCACTCCCCCCCGCGAGGCGTGGTTCGGCGCCTTCGAGGCCGCGCCTCACCTCACGCACCGCCTCGACGCGCGCGGCGAGCCGCTCGGCCGCGTCGCGCTCTGGTACGCAGCAGAAGCTACCTCGGCCGAGCGCGCCGCCCTCGTCGAGATCGTCGCGCCCACCGTCGCGATGGCGCTCCACGGCGCGCGTGCGTACGCGGCGCTCGTCGACACGCAGCAGCACCTCGAGCTCCGCGTGCACCAGCGCACCGAGGAGCTCAGCCGCGCACGCGACGCGCTGGCCGAGACGGTCACCAAGCTCGAGGCCGCAGAGCAGACTCGCGCGCGCCTCTTCGCGAACGTGAACCACGAGATCCGCACGCCGCTCACACTCATCTTGCTCTCCGTGGAGGAGCTGCGGCGACTCGACGGCATGACGCCGGAGCAGGACCGCGCGCTCGAGTCCATCGCGCGCAACGCGCGCAAGCTGCTGCGCCTCGTCGATGCACTGCTCTTGCTCGCCGCTGGCGACGAAGGACGGCTCGCGCTCGCACCGCAGGCGATCGACGTCAGCGCGATGATCTCGGATGCCATCGAGGCCTTCGCGGCCTCGGCGCGCGCGTGCCAGGTCGAGCTCGTCAGCACGGCACCCGCCGGCCTCACCATCGAGGCCGACGAGGCCGCATTCGAGCGCATCCTGTCGAACCTCGTCTCCAACGCTCTCAAGTTCACGCCGCCCGAGGGACGGGTCGTGGTCTCCGTCACCGACCGAGG
>JAYTLP010000590.1:0-2435 GCA_043729375.1 Myxococcales bacterium | reverse complement strand
CGCGGCGCAGGTCGAAGGTGCGCCGTGATCACGCCGTCTCCGCCAGCGCCCTCGACGCTCATTCGTAGGAGGCGAAACCGCTCGTCCCGGTCGCGGACGGCCCATCGCATTCTTGCCGACCCGACGCGACCCGCCGGCTGGCCAATTGGAAAGCGAAGCGACAGCGTGTGGAAGACCGAGTGCATTCCAGGGCAGTCCATTCCGACGAGACGCGTGCAAGCGAGCAGCATCGCGAGCTGCTCATGCCGCACATCACGCGCGAGGCTCGGAAGCAACGTCTCGAGTGCCCGCGGCAGCCGAGCACGAACATGTCCAGCGCGAGGCCCTCCGACGAGCGTTCGGCGTTCACAGGCCCGACTACACCGTAGCTGCCGTACCTGTCCTCGACATGCGCGAACAGCGCGATGTGGCTCTGGGCGCGCACCAGCGCAGCGAGCTCCGCCTCGGTACGACGACGCCCGTCGTGAGCCGGGGTACGTCGGCGACGCCGGCTCGATAGCTCCGTGCGGAGAGCTCGAGCTGAGCGAGATTCACCGCGGAAGCGCTTGCTCCTGCCTCCGCGTCCTGCAACAGCCGACCTTGTCCGTGGTGCGCGGCCCGACCCAGATCCTCGGTGGTGGGCGGCGGCCGGTCGAACAGGCCGACACCCTCGAGAGCCGCGCCCCCAGCGCTGGGGCCCGGCTACGGCGCGAAGCGCCAGCGCAGCTCGATGATGCCCGGGGGGCCGGCGATGCGCAGGGTGAGGTTCTTCGTGTCGGGCCCGACGAGCGGCGTGCCGTCGGGCAGCGCCGTCGGGAAGACGACCCGCCACGCCCGTGAGAAGATCCCGATATACGGATAGAACGTCGTGAGCACCTCGGGGCGCGTGCGGTCCTGGCTGATGACGGACGCCGACACCTCGCGTCCCTGGTCGTCGATGAGCGTGGTGCGCCAGATGGTCTTCGGCGGCTTGATGTCGCCGAGCTCGTAGGTGTGCGAAGAGGTCTCGACGTGGAAGACGTAGCCCTCGTTGGCTGCCGCGTCGAGCTTCGCCAGGACCTGTGTGCGCGCGTTCTCGTTCACGCGGTAGGCGTGGATGTACTTCGCGTCGAACGCGGCCTGGAACTCCGGTGCGTGGAACGTCGCGTCGACGATCAGCGCGGCGTCGAAGTCGTAGATGGTGTCGCCGTGGCGCGTCCAGCGGCGCACCTGCTTCACGTAGTCCGATGGCGCCGAGACCGTCGTCGTCGGAGCGAGCGACAGCACCGGATTGGCGATGGCGCAGGCCGACAGCACATCGCCGCACCCGAGGAGCAAGAGTGCTGCGAAGAGGCGCTTCACTGAAAGTCGCTCCGGCCGAAGAGCGCCGAGAACGGCACCTCGCGCTCGACCGCGGCGCGGCCGCCCTCCTGCCGATCGACGAGCGCAACGACGTGCTTCACGTCGAGGTCGTGTATCCGTGCGCGCTCCACCGCCTTCAAGCTCGAGCCGCCCGTGGTGCAGACGTCTTCCACGATGACGACGGGGGTACCCGGCACGACCGTCTTGTCTCCCTCGATCCACGCCTGCGTGCCGTGGCCCTTCGGCTCCTTGCGCACGTAGAACGCATCGAGCGGCCGACCCACGAGGAACGAGTACGTGGCCACGGCGCTCGCGATCGGATCCGCGCCCATGGTGAGCCCACCGATGGCGCGCGCGTCCGGCGCGAGGCGCGTCACGAGGTCGTGCACGAGCAGGCCGACGAGGAAGTGACCCTCCGCGGTGAGCGCGGTCTGCTTGCAGTCGATGTAAAAGGTGGACCGCTGGCCCGATGCGAGCACGACCTCGCGCTCCGCGTACGAGAGCGTGCGCAGCAGCTGCAGCAGGCGAGCGCGGGCGACCAGCGGCGACATGTGCAGGAGCTCGCTCATGCCTGTCTCCGCTGGAGAGGACGGCGACCGACCGAGGGAAGCTCGGGCACGAGGCGAGCGCTCTGGGCCGATGCCGCGGCGCGGATGAGGCGCACCTGCCCTTCGAAGAGCGCGCCGTCGTCGATGACGACGCGCGCCGCGTGCAGGTCGCCGCGCACCTCGGCGGTGGCCAGGAGGTGTATGACGCCTGCAGCACGGACCGATCGCTCCAGCTTGCCCGCGATGTGCACGTCGTGGGCCTCGAGCTCGCCGGTGACCACCGCGGCGGGCCCGAGCATGAGCTGGCCGCTGGCGCGCACGTCGCCTTCCACTCGGCCTCGCACCTCGAGGTCGCCCTCCGCGATGATGGAGCCGACGACGCGCGTGTTCATTGCGATGAAGGACGCCGCCATGTGGGAACCGACGCTATCGTGCTCGTGACGAGCGGGTCAACCCCAAGCCCTTGCGCGTGTCGTGGCTCAGCGATTCTGTCCGGGTCTAACGGCTCAGCGATTCTGTCCGCCTCGTTTGTTCAGGTGCTCACGCTCGCACGGCGAGTACGGCAGC
>JAYTLP010000589.1:0-4261 GCA_043729375.1 Myxococcales bacterium | reverse complement strand
TCGTAGCCGGGTTGGCTGTGCAAACGACCGACCCTGCGAGTCGACGAGGTACCTCTTATACGAAATTGCGCTCGCACTGGAACCGCCGACCGTGGTGGTGAAGCCCTGAGCCGTAACCGAACGCGATCGAAGAAGGCGAAGAAGACTCCCTTCCCGGCCAGCCACGAAGAGAGGGTGCCGCTTCTCGAGAAGCGACGCGACGCCAAGATGTCCCGCGACGCGCATGCCTACGTGCGCGGGAGCACGGCGCGCTTCTACGAATGGCTCGCGTCGCGCGAGGGACGGTCGCTGCCGTCCGGGCCCCTCGTGTGGATCTGTGGTGACGCGCACGTCGGCAACATGGGGCCGATCGCGCGAAGCGATGGTGAGGTCGCGGTCGAGATCCGCGATCTCGACCAGACCGTCGTCGGCAATCCCGTCCACGACCTCGTGCGGCTGTCGCTCTCGCTCGCGATGGCGGCGCGCAGCTCCGATCTACCGGGCGTGGTGACAGCGCTCCTCATCGAGGAGCTCATGACCGGCTACCTCGAGGCGCTGGGTGGCCGGCCGCCCGCCTCGACGAGCGAGGAGAGCGCGGCGGTCCGCTTCGTGGTTCGCGAGGCGAACAAGCGGGGCTTCCGTCATCTCCATCGCGAGCGACTGGGCGACTCCGGGGCCATGAAGCTCCGCCTCGGCGAGCGCTTCTGGCCGCTCTCCGAGGAGGAGCGCCATGATGTCGACGCGTTCCTCGACCGCGAGCGGATCCATGGGCTCGTCACCATGCCCGATCACCGCGACGACGACGCCGAGCTGCACGTGGCCGACGCTGCGTTCTGGGAGAAGGGCTGCAGCTCGCTCGGGCTGTGGCGCTGCGCGGCGCTCATCGACATCGTCGGCGCCAAGGGGCGCTCCGGCTTCTGCCTGCTCGACATCAAGAAGGCGATCGCGCCGCTCGCGCCGCGCGCGAAGGGATCGAAGCTCCCCACGCACTTCGGAGAACGCGTGGTCGAGGGCGCGCGCGCGCTGTCACCGGTGCTCGGGCATCGCATGGTCTCGGGCACCATCGCCGGCCGGGCGGTCTTCGTGCGCGAGCTCTTACCTCAGGATCTCAAGCTCGAGCTGGAGATGCTCGACGAGACCGAGGCGCGCGCGACGGCGCGGGCGCTGGCGCGTCTGCTGGGTACCGCACACGTGCGCCAGATGGACATCAGCCATCGACGCGCCTGGGTGAAGAGCCTGCGAGCGGCCAGCTCGAAGAGCATTCACGCGCCGAGCTGGCTCTGGCAGGCGGTCATCGATCTCGTGGCCGTCCACGAGCGCGCCTACCTCGAGCACTGCCGGCACCACGCGCTCGCACAAGCACGAACGGAGTGATGCCCTCCGCGGCTCGAACGAGCGTCAGAGGCCGTGCTTCGCCTTGAAGTAGGCATCGAGGTCGGCGAGCTTCGCATTCGTCGCGTTGCCCTTGATGACGACGACCTCGGCGATGTTCCCGAGGAGCGACGACCTGGAGCTCTCGGGTACGCCCCCGATGTCCAGGGGTCGACCGACCTGCGAGAGATCCGCCGCGCCGCCGAGCGTGACCTTCCCATCCGACGCACCGTCGACCCAGACCTCGAGGTCGAGCCCGCGCCTCGTAGCGCCGAACCGATGAAACACATTGTTGTTCAGTGCGCCAGTGGCTCCGAGGGCCTGATTGCCACTCTGGTTACTCAGCCAGAGCTGCAGCTTCGCGTCGGAGCTCGTGTTGCCGAACAGGTGCGCGCCGGTGGCCGGACTGGCGACCTGGACCTTCGCGAAGAAGGTTGCCGTCGAGTCCCCCGCGCCAAGGAGGTCAGGAATGTTGGTGTAGCGAGCGACCATGAACATCGCGAAATCGCCGGTGCCGAACTGAAGGCTCACCACGTCCGCGACCGAGACGCAGGCCCCGATGCCGCCCGTCTCCGAGAACGCGAGGGTGTCTCGCCCGTTGAGAGAGCTCGCCGCAAGGCGGGGGCCGACGCAGGGCGCGGAGACCGTCCCGTTGTTTCCGTTGCCGGACTGATCGAGCCAGCTGGTCAGCTTGGCGCTGCCGTCGAAGGTGACGCCCACGGTGCTGTCGAGCCATAGCGCTAGCCCCGGAAGACCGCTCTTCGGCGTCCACGCTCCGGCCTCACCTCCCGCCTCGCTGTCAGCGCCGCTCTTTGCATCGGTGGTAACCACGGAGCCGTCATCCGTCGAAGGCGAGCTTCCGTCCGCGGTGCTCGCCTCGTTCGCAATTCCGGACTCGGGACCGTCTGCCCCCGTGAGCGCCGGATCCGTGCCGACACACGCGGTGCCGACGACTCCGCCGAGCACCACACCGCTGGTCGCGAGGACCACGGCAAGAAGTCGGATGTCCATCAGTCAAAGGGTAGCATCGCGCCGGCCCCGCGACCACGAATCCGGAGCGGCGTCGTGGGCCCGAACGCGGGCGGTTGCGCGGTGATGTCGACTTGTTCGCGGGCGAATGAGAACGTGACGCGCGCGGTGACCGTCCCGGAAGAAGAAGAGCTCCGACATGAGCGACTCCGGCTCGCCGGATCGGCGCTTGCGAACTTCGCGGCGCACGTGATCGGGGTGGCGTTCGCCGATCCCGTCCGGCGCGTCGCAGCGATCTGGCCGGCGAGTGGCATCGGGATAGCCGTGCTGCTCTCGACGCGGCGCCGGCGCTGGCCGCTCACGCTCGTCGTGCTCGGCGGAGTCGGCTTCGTCACGAACGTGTTCCTGCAACATGCGCTGGCGATGAGCTTCGGCTTCTTCGTCGCAAACGTCGCGGAGCTGTCGCTCGGCGCGTGGCTCGTGACGCGCTTCATCCGGCGCGACGTGACCTTCACCCACGCGGACGAGGTGCTCGCGCTGACCGGCGCCGCCGTCGCTGCCAACACGCTGGTCGGAGTCCTGGGAGCGGGCGCGCCGTGGCTCTTCGCGCATGCGCCGTTCTGGCCCACGTACTGGACGTGGTGGAGCACGAACGTCCTGGGGACCATCCTCGTCGCGCCGCTCGCCATCGTGTGGACGCGCCCGCGGGAGCGGGAGCAGCCGTCACGCCGCGCAGAGACCTTGCTGTTCGGCATCGCATGGTGCGCCAGCGTATGGATGGTCACGCTTGCCACGCCCATCGATGGGCCGTTCGCTCCGCGATGGTACATGCTGCTCTTCTCGTGCCCTGGGCCGCGCTCCGCCTCGGCCTGCGCGCGGTCACCACGGCGATGATCGCGCTCGGCGCCGCGGTGAGCTCGGCGGTCGTCTCCGGGAGCATCCGCCCCGACTTCGCGGACAGGAACCTCGCCGATGCCATGATCGAGCTGCAGATCTACGTCGGCATCGCGACCGTGACGGGTTTGCTCCTCGTCGCACGGACCAGCGAGGCGCGTCTCGCCCGCACGGCGAAATCGATGAGCGCTGCGCACCTCACGCTCGCCCTGGAGGCGGCGCAGATGGGGACCTGGGCATGGGACGTCGCGAGCGGTGCCATCCACTGGTCGGACCGCGTCGTGCGCATGTTCGGCGTCCAGCTCGGCGGCTTCTCCGGAAGCTTTCCGGACTACATCGCGCTGATCCACGAGGACGATCGTGCGATCGTCACGGCCGAGATCGAGCGCGCGCTCCAGAGCGGATCGAGCGACTACGCCGTCGAGCACCGCATCGTGTGGCCGGACGGTACCGTGCGCTGGCTGGCGTGCCGTGGCTGCGTCGAGCGCGACGGGCTCGGCAAGCCGATCCACATGGCTGGCACGGTCTCGACATCACCGAGCAGCAGCACGTCGCCGAGCGGCTTCGGCAGACGCAGAAGATGTAAGCGATCGGACAGCTCGCCGGAGGCGTCGCCCACGACTTCAACAACATCCTCGCGGCGATCCTGACGCAGGCGGAGGTCGCACGGCCCCGCGCGCCGGTGGAGGATCGACCGCTCCTCGGCGAGATCGTTGCCGCGACCGAGCGCGGCGCGGCGCTCACACAGCAGCTCCTGGCGTTCGCGCGACGCCAGGTCCTCCAGCCGAAGCCCCTCGATCTGAACCACGTGGTCTCCGACATCGCGACCATGCTGCGCCGCCTCCTCGGCGAGGACATGCGCATGCATGTCGAGCTCTGGAGCTCGCCGCTCATCACGCGCGCCGATGCGGGAATGCTGGGGCAGGTGCTCGTCGACCTCAGAGAGAAGGAAGTCGTAGCCGGGTTGGCTGTGCAAACGACCGACCCTGCGAGTCGACGAGGTACCTCTTCTACGAAATTGCGCTCGCACTGGAACCGCCGACCGTGG
>JAYTLP010000588.1:0-2839 GCA_043729375.1 Myxococcales bacterium | reverse complement strand
GGTGCTCGCGCTCGTGGACCGCCGTGGTGGAGTGCTCGAGCGACCAGCTCTTTGCCCGTTCCCGACTCGCCCATGAGCAACACGGGCACCGACGTGGGTGCAATGCGCTCCAGCAGGTCGTACAGCTGGAGCATCGTCGGACTCTTACCGACGAGGTTGCGGAAGCCGACCCGCTCGTCCACCGCCTTGCGCAGCCGCTCGTTCTCGCGTCGCAGCCCCTCATCGGCGAGCGCTTTTTCGAGGTGCAGCGCGGCCTCGTCCATCTTGAACGGCTTGGTCAGATAGTGGGTCGCGCCTCGACGAACCGCCTCGAGCGCGCCGTCTATGCTGCCGTAGGCCGTCATGATGAGGACGGGTCGGAGTGGATCGGCCGCCAGGGATGCGGACAGCACGTCGAAGCCATCCACCACGTCCATGCGCAGATCGGTGATGATCGCATCGAGCTCGCGCTCCTTGATGATGGCAATGGCCTGCTTGCCTCCGACAGCGACCTCGGTCTTGTAGCCGCGCGTGCCGAGGTAGTCCGCAAGCATCTCCGCCATCTCGGCCTGGTCGTCGACCACGAGGACGCGTTTCATGACGTGCGAACGTCCGTCTCGGGCAGCCGCGGCAGGAAGACCCGCATCGTGGTGCCCTCCCCTGCCACGCTCTCCACCTCGAGCGTCCCGCCGTGATTTTTGACGATGTCCGCGGCGACGCTGAGCCCGAGCCCGGTCCCTTCGCCGCGCTTCTTCGTGGTGAAGAACGGGTCCAGGACGAGCGCGAGGTTCTCCGGCGGGATGCCCACCCCATCGTCGCGGACCTCGAGTGACACGAGGGAGCCCGCCACGCCGGCACACACCCACACGTTGCCGCCTGCGGCGCACGCATCGCACGCGTTGATGAGCAGGTTCACCAGCACCTGCTCGAGCTGCCCTGGATCGGCGGAGATGGCCGGCACGTGGGGAGGAGCATCGACGTGGAGAGTGACACGGGCGTGACGAAAGCGATGGTCGAGGAGCGCGGCTGCGTTTTGCAAGGCTTGCGCTGGCGTCACCGTCGCGGCCTCGATGGGCCGCAGGCGCGCAAAGTCGAGAAGCTGTCTGATCGTCTTCGACACCTTCTCGACCTGCGCCATGATCGAGCTCAGGTTCTTGCGAGCAGCATCGCCGTCCTCTCCGGCAGGTGCTCGCTCGAGCAGCTGCTCCGTGCGCCCCGAGATGATGCCGAGCGGTGTCCCGACCTCGTGGGCGACGCCAGCTGCGAGAGTTCCGATGGTGGCGAGCTTCTCCGCTCTGACGAGCGTGCGCTCGAGCGCCCGCACCTCGGTACGATCATGCAGCGCGACGAAGCAATCCACGCCGGCGAGGGGGCGCGCGAGCGGGATCGCGTACACATCCAGATCTCGAAGGGCGCGTGCGTCGAGGTGCATCCCGAGGCCGAGGCGCTCGGCCGGCGTCTTCCTTACGCTCGCTTCGTGTACCAGCGCTTCGATCACCGCCAGCTCGTCCATCGACGCATGGGGAAAGGCCGCCCGGAGCGTGGGGGCCGCGCTGACCCCGCGCTCGGCGAGATACGGATTCACCGACTTCACGCGCAGCTGCTCGTCGAGCGCGAGGATGCCCATCGGGATGCTCTCGATCATCTTCTCGCTGCGCTCGCGAAGAGCCGACGTGGCCTCGACCAGATGGAGGGCCTGGGCGAGCTGCTGGGCGCGTCGCTGCTGCCCGAGCGTGATGACGCCGAAGAGCGCCACCAGGAGGCCCGCGAGCCCCATCGACACGACGAGCCGCCACGTCGCGAACCGCCCCCGGTCCCTCATGCGCCGCGCAGAAGTCACCAGCGCAAGCGACCACGGGCGGCCGAGACGTGTCGGCACCGCCGCATACCCGGCCACGGCGACACGGTGGCCCAACCCCAGCGATTCGGCTGCGTCGCGCCACAGGACCATCGCGCCGCTCCGTCCGTCGGCCATGGCGGCGAGCAGTGCTCGCAGATCGTCGGGCATCGGATCGGCGCCGGCCCTCCACGACCCGCGGCCGGGATCGCTGGCAGACGAGACCTCGAGCCAGCGACGCTCGTCGTCCACCAAGATCCAGCGCGCGGACTCTTGCGACTCGATCGTTGCCGAGATGCCGGCGAACATGCGGTCCAGGTCCACGAGCAAGAGGATGTGCCGCTGTGCCGCGCGGAGTCGAAAGAATCGAAGTCGCTGCCGCGAGATGCCGTCCTCTCGACTGACGGGGGGCGAGATCGCGAGCGGCTGGCCCTCGTCGGTGAGCAACGCTGCACGGGCGCTTGTCAGGGCAGGGGAGCTGGCGTCGGGGTCGTGGTCATCGGCCATCGTGGACGACACCACCTTGCCCGCTGCGTCGACGACCTCGAGTTCTCGATAGGCCCCCTCGCCATCCAGCAGCCGCCGATGAACGGACGCGACGTCTCCAGCTCGGTCGAGGGCGTCGGCTGCCGTCTCGAGATCGCGACGAGCTGCGTCGAGCCGGCCTCGCATCGCCTCGGCGCAACCACGTGCCTGGGCCGACTGGTGTGCGAGGAAGTCATCGAGCGCGTGGGCTTGTTCGCGTCGAAGGTCGGCGAAGGCGATGAGCAGCACCCCGCACATTGCAATGACCATCGCAGCCTTGATCAAGGTCGCGGTGCGTGTGAACGCGCTCATCCGTCAGCCTTCCGTCATTGCAGCAAGCAGTGCTCGTGCCAGCTCGAAAACCATTGCGATCAACGAGCGTCTCTTTCGAGTAGGCGCCAAGTCTCGCTTTTTGCAAATCGCCTCCTCGCGCTCTCCGCAGATTCCTCTTTGATTTCTTCTCACACGCCAGGTGCCGAGCTGGCACGCGGTCTGCAG
>JAYTLP010000587.1:0-19722 GCA_043729375.1 Myxococcales bacterium | reverse complement strand
CTCGCCAGCGACCTGCGCCACGCGGGCGTCGCCGTCGTGTCCGTCGCAGTCGAGAACGCGCTGTCGGTACAGATCGCACTCGATGGCCGCCCCGGCGACCGCGTGGTGATCGCCGCACGCGTGCGGGGCCATCAGGTCGACATCGAAGGCGCGGTGGAATCGCTCGACGCGCTGGTGGCCGAGCTCGCCATGCGCGTCGTCCCGCTGTGCGAGGAAGCGCCTCTCGTGGATGCGCACCGCGCCGAGCCTGCTCGCTCGCTGCCCCGCCTGAAGTCCGTTGCCGTCGAGCCTGCGCCGCCGGTAGCTCTGCAGCCGGCGCCTCGGCCTCAGGTGCCCGCCCCGCAGCCCGTTCCGCCGGAGCTGCCCGCGCCCCAGCCGCAGCCGCAGCCGTCGTCACAGCCGGGCGTGCCGGCCGATCCGTACGGCCCCGATGCGCGCGTCGCCGAGGCGCCCATGGAGAAGCCGGCGTTCATCCGGGGACGTGTGGTCGTGCATACGCTCGCGGATCCGCCGGACGCACCCGCGGGCACCGGCGCGATCGCGACGCAGGCCCTGTACGCGATGCTGCAGCGCCAGCTGCACCAATCGGTGGTCCCGCTGGGCGCCGGCCTCTCGTCGCTGCCGCAGGTGGCGGACGAGGCGCTCCGGGCACAGGCGCGCTTCGTCGTCATGGGGCGACTCGACAGCTTCGCGCTGTACTCCGGGCCGACGGGGCCCATCGCCCGGCTGCGCATCGAGCTCTCGGTCGTCCGCGAGGGTCGCTACATCGTGCGGCGAGCGCTGTACGCGGAGACGCCGCTCGATGCGGTGAACAACGCCATGGCCGAGGGGAAGCGGGGCCGACAGCTCGACCCGGTGTACCTCGCGGTCCTGCATGCCCTCGACCAAGAGGTCAGCGAGCTCGCGCTCGCGCTCAATGCCGATGGCACGCGCTAGCGTCCTTGCGACCCTCGTCACGTCGCTCGGCGTCGGCCGCGCATCCGCGGAGCCGCCTCCGCTCGTCGCGCCGACGATGGTGTAGCCGCCCGGGGTGGCGCACCCCGCAGGTGCGCCTCTCGCCGCCCTGCATCGCTTCGAGTTCGGGGATCACGACGGCGTCGTCGCGGAGCTGGAGTCGCTCGTCGAGGCGCGCGCCACCGCGCTGTCGGGGCGTACGGCATCTCCTGCGTGCTCGTCTGACGCCGGGCGGCGGCCGAAGGAGCGTTCCTGCTAGCGCAGATCTTCGACGAGGTCCGCACGCGCAACCGCGCGACGCTGTGCGCGGCGTACACCCGCGGTCTCGGCCGTCGCTACGCGATGCTCGACCTGCTGCCTCCGGCTGGGCAGCCCCAGAACCAAGAGTACCAGGGCGTGTAGGCGTCCGCTTCCGATCCGGGTGTCAATGACCACGGGCAGGTGCCCCCAGTTCCTCTAATTCATACTCTGCAGCTGGTGGCGGAGACCACGATCGCCGTTTCGAGATCGTCATCGCCACAATGGGGGGGCCCCACCCCCGGGTGGTCACCCACAAATTGCTTGTGGATAAAATGTGGCCCGACGTACGATGTCAAGGAGCTCGTGTGCAGTTGCCGCACGGATCAGCGAGAGCATGGACGCCATTCGTCAAGCCACGCCCTTCGGCAAGTACGTGCTCCTCGAGCGCGTCTCCGTCGGCGGCATGGCCGAGGTGTTCAAGGCGAAGGCGTTCGGCGTCGAGGGCTTCGAGAAGATCCTCGCCATCAAGTGCATCTTGCCGTCGATGGCGGACGACGCCGACTTCATCGAGATGTTCATCGACGAGGCGAAGATCTGCGGTCAGCTGAACCACGCCAACATCTGCCAGATCTTCGAGCTCGGTCGGGTCGGCGAGTCGCACTTCATAGCCATGGAGTACGTCTGGGGCAAAGACGTACTCCAGATGCAGAACCGCTTCCGCAAGCTCCGGCAGAAGATGAGGCCGGAGATGGCGGCATACATCGTGAGCAAGATCTGCGAAGGCCTCGATTACGCGCACAAGAAGAAGGACGCGCAGGGCCGGCCGCTCGGCATCATCCACCGCGACATCAGCCCGCAGAACATCCTCGTGAGCTACGAGGGTGAGGTCAAGGTCATCGACTTCGGCATCGCGAAGGCCGCGAGCCGCTCGTCGAAGACGCAGGCCGGCGTGCTGAAGGGCAAGTTCGGGTACATGTCGCCGGAGCAGGTGCGCGGCCTCCCGCTCGACCGTCGCTCCGACATCTTCGCGATCGGCACCATCCTCTACGAGCTCCTCACCGCGGAGCGACTCTTCTATGGCGAGAGTGACTTCGAGACTCTCGAGAAGGTGCGCAACGTCGACGTGGTGCCGCCGACCACGGCGAACCCTTCGACCCCGAAGGCGCTCGAGCGCATCATCATGCGGGCGCTCTCGAAGGATGTGGAGGGCCGCTACCAGTGGGCAGCCGAGATGGCCGAGGACCTGAACGGCTTCCTCGTCGCCACGGATCCCGTGTTCACGCCGCAGAACCTCTCGCAATGGATGCGTGAGCAGTTCGCCGTCGAGATGCGCCGCGAGCGCCTCGTTCTGGACGAGCAGCAGAAGGTCAAGCGCGACGTCCTTTTGCCGGCGAAGCGGCCGGGACAGAAGTCCGTGCCCACCGCGAGCGCGATCCCGATTCGCGCCGATGCCCGTGGGCCCGATCTGGAGGAAGTAGAACCCGACGACGACTTCAACGAGAAGACCACGGTCTCGATGCCGGGGTTCGATGCCGCCGCTCCGGCCGCGCCCCTGCCGGACCAGTCCACGCGCATCCTCGACGGTGGGCTACCTGACGCTGGGCTGCCGCGATCGTCGAGCCCGGCCCGGAGCCACAGCGAGCTGGCGGCGCAGTCCACCGTCGTGTTCGGCGATCCGAGCGGCCAGAGCCAGATACCGCCGCCGAAGGCAACGCCGCTCGACTCGACGCCGTTCGCGTCCCCGGTGAGCATCGACCAGTCGCTGTACGCCGAGCGCTCGATGACGCCGCACTACGGGCAGCTCAACCCGCCGTCACCCATGCCGCCGCCGCGGTCGACGATGTGGAAGGACATCCTCATCGGCGTCGGCGTTGCCGCGGCGATCGTGGGCGGCGTGCTCGGGGTGCGCGGGTACCTCTCGGGCCGGGGTATCGCCACGCTCGTGGTCATGTGCCCGAGCGGGGCGGGAGAGCTCGTGCTCGATGGCGTGCCGCGAGGGCACCTCATGGCAGCGACGCCGCTGACGCTCAAGAACGTCGCCATCGGCGACCACCTGGTGGTCGTGCGCGGGGAGCCGGGCGAGTTCCAGCAGAACGTCACGCTCGTCGCGGGGGACGTGAACGTCGTCACGGCCACGTTCCAGGGCGCATCCGTCGAGACCGGCAAGCTGAAGCTCGACATCGAGATGCAAAACGCAGCCGGGACCTGGGAGCAAGCGTCCGCCAACGTGTACATCGACGGTGCGCAACTCTCGTCGGATGCTGCGCGCAACCCGATCTCGCTCCGTGCCGGCGCGCAGCACGAGGTCCGCATCACCAAGCCCGGCTTCGCCGAGAAGCAACTGAACTTCGAGCTACGGTCCGGAGAGATCATCGTGCGCCCCGTGCGCCTCGACGCCGAGGCCGCGCACCTCGCCGTCACGAGCGATCCCTCGGGCGCCGAGGTGCAAGTCAACGGTCACCGCGGCGGGACCACGCCTGCGACGCTCACCGACCTCGAGTGGGGCAAGACCGCCCGCCTCTCGGTGCATCTGTCGGGCTATCTCACGGCGCAGCGGATCGTGCCGATGGAGCGCGGCGGAGTCGCCAGCATCGACGTGAAGCTCGTCGCCGGAAAGGATCCGAAAGACGCGAAGGATCCAAAGGACGACGCGTCGCAGCTCGCGCCGAAAGTGGATACGAAGGTCGACAAGGGCAAGGTCTCCATCGCTGTCGCCGACAGGGGCTCGAAGACCACCGACAGCAAGAGCGCGGACAGGGGACAAAAGGCCAGCGCGAAGAAGGATCCCGCGGTGAAGGATGCGCTTCCGTCGGATGGCCTCGCCACCGTCAGCTTCAACACCGACAAGGAAAAGGCGGTCGACACGGAGACGGGCTACCTCGTCGCCAACACGCAGCCGTGGGCCAAGGTCATCATCGACGGCAAGGACACCGGCAAAACCACGCCCATCGCGCCCCGCTCGAAGATCGCGCTCAGGCCGGGGAAGCACAACGTCACCTTCGTCGCCGGCGGGAAGAAGTACAGCTACGACATCGCCGTCAAGCCCGGCGAGGACCTTTACCTCATCAAGCAGCTGTCCGACGCGCCGTGAACATCAGACAGCAGCAATCGACGCCCTGCATGCTGGCCTAGACGACGTCTTCGTCGTCGACCTCGGTGGCGGGCAACGCGGGTACCATCATGCTGGCGGTCGCGTCCGTGCCGTGCTCGAGGCGCTGCTTCACGCGCTCGTGCTGGCGCTGCTTGTAGAGGGTGTGGCTGTTCTCGCCGGCCTCGTTCGCCTGCGCCGTCTCGGCGTCGGTGATCTGGAACTCGGTGAGGATGAAGCACACGGCTCCGAGGTCGCGCGAGAGCGCGGGAAAGCGTTCGAGCACGGAGTCGATGCGGACGGGCAGGTCGGCCACGAAGTTGATGATGCGGTAGCTCGGGCCCGAGAACTCGTTCTCCGGTTCGCGGCCGATCTCCTCCAGGTCGAGGTCGGCCTGCAGCCGGTCGGCCTGGCGTGCGAACGACGGCGTCGCCTCGACGAGCTGGCGGAACGAGAAGATGCCGTTCACCGACTCACCCGGGACGATGTAGTTGAATGGCACGAGGCGCTGGACCAGCTCGAGCAGCAGCGCGATGAGGTCCTGCCGCGTGCGCACGATCATGCGGAAGCGGAGCTTGTCGAAGACGTTTGCTGCGATGTTCGTCTTCTTTGCGAGCAGCTTCGTGACGATGGAGTCGCGCTCCTTGCGGCTCCACGCGAACTCGACGATGGGGTGCCCGAGCGCGCGCAGCTCCTCCACGACGCGCACCACCTTGTTCTCGACGAAGCTGAAGAGCTCGTCGTCGGCGATGGGGAGAGACAGCAGCATCTCGCGCCCGGCGAGGTGATGGATGACGTGCATCACCTTCAGCACGATGCACGCGTACGTCTGCTCCCGACCGCGCGATGAGGCGAGCAGGAACAGGTCTGGGACGGGCAGGTCCTGCGCGACGGATTGCGGGATGCGATATCCGAAGTTGCGCACGAGGTACTCGACGGCCTCCTCGCGCAGGTCATCGAGCCGCTCGCGGTCCCCCTCGAGCGTCATATCGAACTCGTTGAGGCGCAGGAACCGATCGACCTCGGCATGATGCGCGAAGGCGAGTCGGTGCCAGTCGACCACCGACCCACCGCGCAGGAGCAGGCGGATGGACTCGACGTCCGCGAGCGAAGCCGATCCGAGCAGGTCGGATGCGGGGCTCGGTGTTGCATTGCGCTCGGGGCTCATGGGCGGGGGCGACGGGAAACGCCGCGCCAGCTGTTTTAGCGTCAGCCGAGCCGGGGATTCAACCGCAATCGCCCCGGGGCGGACATGCTACCGGCGGACCTTGTCGAGGTTGATGGTGGCCACGAACAGCGAGATTGTGATGAAGAGGAGGGTAGCGTTACCGACGACGACGGCCATGTTCGAGCTCCACGAGGAGGTGGCAGGCTGCGGCGAGCTGTAAGCCCCCCCTAGAGGCGGGCAAGCGACCGGCGCAGTAGTATATTTACCTACAGTGCCTTACTCGGGCGTACACAGCCAGCTTTCACGCGCTGCTCTCTTCACGCTCCTCGTCCAGCGCGGGGTCCGCCCGAGGAGCGTGGTAGACTGGCGAGATGCGCCGCGTGGTCGTTCTGTCCCAGCCTGCCCGTGGGCTCAGCCGCCGGTTCGTTTTTTCGGTCACCCTCGGTCTCGCAGCGGCAGCCGGGCTCGTCGGCCAGGCTCGTTCCGCACATGCGCAGACGGAAGACGTGCTCGGGTCCCTGGGTCGCACGGTCGATGCCAGCCCCAGCCCGGCCACCTACGATGCGTTCGCGCAGGCGGCATTTCGAATGCGTCGCTGGGACGAGGCGATCGCCCGGTTGAAGGAAGGGACGGCGAGGCTCCCCGCGTACCACCAGGGCTGGTACAAGCTCGGCTACGCCTACCGGCAACAGCGCGCGTTCGGCGAGGCCGCGGCTGCGTACCGGAAGTTCTCCGAGCTCGAGCCCACGCAGGCGGACCCGTACTTCGGGCTCGGAGCGGCGCTCGAGGGCACGGGGGACAAGGCTGGCGCGGTCGACGCCTACCGGCGGTACATCGAGCTCGAGAAGGCGCGCGACAAGCAGAAGTTCGTGGCGCAGGCGCGGGCGCAGGTCGACAAGCTGGTGCTGCCGCCGGTCGTGCAGGCACCGCCGGCGGTATCACGGACGCCGGCGCCGCTCCTGCCGCGAGCCATGCCGCCACTCGCTGCAGCACCCTCATCGAGCGCGCTCTCGCTCCGCGCTGAGGCGGACAAGCTCCGTCTCGCGGGCAAGCTGGACGATGCGGGGCGTGCCTTCGAGCGCGCGCTCGCCGCCGACCCGGGCAACCTCGATCTGCACGTCGAGCTCGGGGACGTGTACTTCTCGCAGAAGCGCTACCCGGATGCGGCGCGCATCTTCCGCGCCGCGGTGGAGCGCGACCCGGGCTATGCGCTCGGCTGGTACAATCTCGCGCACGCCGAGGCACAGGCAGGAGACCACAAGAGCGCGGTCGCGTCGTACCGCGTGTACATCCACCTGCGTCCGTCCGACCCGGACCCCTATTACGGGCTCGGTCACGCGTGCAAGGCGGCAGGTGACCGCCAGGGCGCGATCGACGCCTTTCGCGCCTACCTGCAGATGGAGCGACGCCCGGAGCTGCAGCGCTGGATCGATCGCGCGCGCAAGGAGCTCCACGAGCTCGGCGACACGGCCGAGCGAAGCAAGCTGCGCGACCTCATGAACCCATTCGAGCGCCCGCGCAATCACGACCTCAAGAAACCGCTCGACGACCGCGTTGGCTACGCCTCGAACGACGACATCCTGCCCGCGTACGACGTCGAGCCCGACACCGAGCGCGACCACCTGCGCATCGCTCGTGAGGTCGCCTCCGACGACATCCTCCCCATCACCCTCGACGATGTGCTGGACGACGACCTCGTCGCCGTGGACGCACACATCCCGAAGGACCAGCGCGAGTGCCTCGCCCGGTACGCCGCGGCGCTCGCGGCCTACCGCGCAGCGCTCGAGCACGAGGCCAACGAGGCTGCGCTACTCTATCAGCGCGGCGCAGATCGCCTCATGGTCGCCGACCTCCGCGGCGCGCAGCGCGTGTGGACGCAGTTACCGTCCGACCGTGGCATCAACGAAGCCCGGCAGCGCCTCGAGAAGGCGCGGCAAGCCATCACGAAGCAGCAGTAGTCAGCGGCGCTTGCGGGGGCGGCCGGTCACCAGCGCGCCCACGAGACACAGCGCGAAGAACCCGGAGACGCCGCACGCGACGTGGGCCTCGAGCGTGCGACCGCTGCCGTTGAAAATCGTGGCGAGCACGGCGCCCGTGATGGTGAGCGCCGTGTAGATGAGCTGGTGACCGAGCGCGTACATCGAGCGCGTGTGCTCCTCCATCGAGCGCACCCGCACCTCGAGCTCGCCACGCTGCGCACGCTGCAGGAACTTCTTGATCTCGGCCGGCAGCGCGAACGCCATCGCTGCGACGTCCTTCGTCGTGTCGAGCATGAACGACGACCAGTCCTTGTCCTCGCCGAGCACGAACTCCTCCATGTACGGCCGGATGACGCTCATGGGGTTCAGCGTGGGGTCGAGCTCGGTGCACAGGCCCATGAGGAGCAGCACCGTGCGCTCGAGCATGATCCACTCCTTGGGGACGTGGAAGTGATCCATGAGGTCGCGGATCGAGACATTCATCGACCGGAGATCGGCGAGATTCTGCAACGACTTCTGCGGGTCGAACTTCACATCTTTCAACGAGAAGCTCTCGAAGCGGATCTCCTCGTGGAGCTTCTCGTGGAAGAAGTCGACGACCTTGTCGAAGACAGCCGTGTCGGCGCCGCGCGCGATGAAGCCCATGCTCTTCATCGCTCCGACGACGCGCGGCGTGTCGCGTGTGACGGCGCCCTGGATCACGTCGACGATGCCCTGCCGCATGACAGGTGACACCTCGGCGACGGCGCCGAAGTCGATGAACACGACGGTTACCTCGCCGGCAACCCCGCTTGGTGCAGCCCGGATGAGGAGGTTCCCGGGGTGCGGGTCTGCGTGATAGACGCCGTCGGTGAAGATCTGCTTGCAGTAGGCCTGCACGACCTGGCTCGCGAGCGTGCGACGGTCGACCCCGAGCGCGGTGAGCTTGCCGCGATCCGAGACCTTCACGCCGTCGACCCACGAGGTCGTGAGCACGCGCGAGGTCGACAGCGCGGAGACCACCGTCGGAAACGCCACGTCGGTGCGGCCCTCGAAGTGTCCCGAGATGCGCTGCAGGTTCTCGGCCTCGCCGCGAAAGTCGAGCTCGGCGAGGATCATCTGGCGGATCTCGCGATAGACGCCGTCGAAGCCGTGGTACGGCGCGAACCAGCCGAGCACGCGGAAGACGAAGCGCAGCACCTTGAGGTCGCTGGCCACGAGCTCCTCGACGTCGGGATACTGGACCTTGACCGCGACCGACTCGCCGGTGGTGAGCCGCGCGCGGTGCACCTGGCCGATCGAAGCCGACGCGACGGGACTCTCGTCGAACTCCGCGAACAGCTCGCGCGGCTTGTGCCCGAGCTCCTCGCGGATGCGGAGCTCGATGTCCTCGTACGGCCGCGGGGGCACCTGGTCCTGGAGTCCCTCGAGCTGCCGGCGAAACTCCTCCGGCAGGAAGTTCGTCATGATGCTGATGAGCTGGCCGACCTTGAGGAAGAGGCCCTGCAGCTTGGCGATCGTGCGCTCGATGCGCCGCGCGTTGCGAAGGTGCGCGTCGCGCCACAAGAGGTCGCTCGCCTCGCCCGGGCGATAGCGGGTCCGCCAGCTGACGGCCACGTAGGAGAACGCGACGCGGAATGTCGTGTAGTACGCAAACAGCACGCGCGAGATGCCGCGCGGTGGATAGACCGGAGCCCGGTTCTCGCGCTCGTTCGCCATCACACCGACGGGCGGCCGTAGCACGTCCTGCGGCAGCACGTCCTGCGGTCCGGCGAGCGTGGGGGAGGGCGGCGCCACGGCCCGAGTCTATCATCGTGATAGGCTCGGCGGACGATGAGCCACGCCGACGACAACGAGCCGCGTCCGGATGCCGCCCCGCGCGACGAGGACGACGCCGGCCTCCGCAAGCGGCTCGAGCAGTTCATCCCCGACATCCTCCGGCGCACGGTGCTCGGCGGGATCGGCGCCGTGTTCGCCTCCGAGGAGGCCGTCCGCAAGCTGGCGAGCGAGGTCAGCTTGCCCAAGGACGTGGTGAACTTTCTCCTGCAGCAGGCCACGAACAGCAAGGACGAGGTCCTCCGTGTCGTCGGCAAGGAGGTGCGGTCGTTTCTCGAGTCGGCGAACCTCTCCGCCGAGATGGCAAAGATGCTCACGCAGCTCTCGCTCGAGGTGAAGACCGAGGTCCGCTTCATCCCCAACGACGAGGCCGTCGGTGGCGTGAAACCCGACATGAAGCAGAAGATGTCGCTCAAGCGAAAGGGCGAGAAGATCAGCTAGCGCGCTTGATCGACTCCAGCAGCCGCGACAGTGCGGGCTCGAGTACGGCGCTGTCGCTCGAGCCGTTGCCGACCACGCACGTGAGGTGGCCCGTCAGCGCCGCGCACAGCATCACCTGGGTCCCGCCGAGCACACTCTGCACCTCGTCGACGAAGCGCACGACGCGCAGGGTGCCGAGGCGGGTCTGCTCGACGCGGCGTACGCCCGTCGCGGGCACGCCCCAGCTCGACCGACTCTTGATGCGCTTGTCGCGCCACGCCGTGCCCTGCGCCTCCACTTCGGCGTCCGACGTCCGCGCATTCGACAGGAGCACGTGAAAGCGCATCCCGCCGAGTGGCCCGGCCAGCGGTGGAACGACCTCGAGCGTGAAGTCGGCCGCCACGTCGCCGACCTCGGTGACGCGCGAGCCGGCCGGTACGCTCATCGAGATCCGGCGTCCGTCGTATCGTTGTTCGGGCGCGGCGAGCGCGACGCCGCCGAGGAAGCAGACGCCCGCGATAGCCGCCGCCCGCATCTACTTCTTGCGCGCGCCGGCGGGGCCGCGGCTGATGGTGACCTTCTTGATGGTGAGCGTGTCGTTCGGACGGTCGCGCACGGCGGGGACGCTGGTCATCTTGTGCACGAGGTCTGCAGGCTCGCACTGGCCGAAGATCGTGTGGCGGCCGTTGAGCCACGGCGTCGCCTTCTCCGTGATGAAGAACTGCGAGCCGTTCGTGTGCGGACCGGCATTGGCCATCGCGAGGACGCCGGGCTTGTCCATCTTCAGCGTGTCCAGGAACTCGTCCTCGAACTGGTAGCCGGGGTTGCCGGTGCCGGTGCCGAGCGGGTCGCCGCCCTGGACCATGAAGTCGGGGATGACACGGTGGAACACGAGGCCGTCGTAAAAAGGCTTCTTCTCCCACGCCTTCGTCGTCGGGTTCAGGAACGGGCGCAGGCCGCGCGCGAGGCCCACGAAGTTGGCAACCGTCTTCGGCGCCTGCTTCTCGAAGAGCTCGCAGGTGAACGAGCCGAACGGCTTGCCCGACTGCTCGACGTCGATCTTGGCGAGCAGCGAGCCCGTGCCCTTCATGCCCTTGGTGGCGTCCTCGACGGTCATCGTGTGCGTCGCGACGGGATCGGTCGCCACGTCGGCGTGCGCGAGCGCGGGGATGGCGAACAGGGCGACGGCAAGGCGGATCTTCATGGCGAGAGCTCCTTTGAGCGGGGTGAGGCTAGGGTGAGACGCCGGGGACGCCGGTGAAGCGGACGGGGGTGCCCGGCTCGATGCCGTGGCTCCTCGCCCACCCCCCCGGAACCTCGACGACGAACTGGGTCGGTGCATCGGGGCCGCGCGGGTTCTCGGTGAGCGGCTCCGCACTGTCCTCGACGTACACGACCCGACGATCCCCCCCGACGAAGATCATGTCGAGTGGGATGTACGTGTTGTGCATCCAGAACTTGTGAGGAGACGCATCCGGAAAGACGAAGACATCCCCGCGCCAGAGGCGAGCGACCGGCGATCCATGAGCCCGCGCGCCCGCGACGGCTCGTCGAGCGCAAGCTCGGCGGCTACGTGGACCTCCGCATGGCCCGAGAGCTGGAACACGATGTCCGCTTTCGAGCTCTGCTCGGCGTTACGACTCGCCGTGATGCAACCGGCGAGGAGGAGAGTGGACCACATCGGGAGGCGGTGCGGCATTTACATGTCGGACGTGCTCGTGTTGTCGAAATTCTCCGTGATGGAGAACGACGACAGCGTGAGACATGCGCCGCCGACCACCGCCGCGTCCGTGTTCGTGTCCCACTCGGAGAAGTGGATGGGGCCGGTGGCGCTGGCGGCGACGGTGCCCTTGAGGGCTCCGTGATCACGCTTCGTGATCGTCAGCGAGCCGCTGTCGGCGAAGAACAGCCTGCCCGACGACGAGTCGTTCGGGTCGACGTCCTTGAAGATCTGGAGACAATCGACGCAGGTGCTGTACGTCGACGAGCCACCGAGCGTGACCGTGGACGGCGTCGTCGGAGCCGCGCTGCCCGTGAGGTGGAAGTAGTCATACTCGAGGATGTCGGCGAGCGTGCCCGCGGCCTGGTATGCGTACACGCCCTCTTCGTAGTCGTACATGCTGACGCCCGCGTCGGTCGACGTATCTGCATTTGTCGAGAATGCCCCGACGTTGTCAGTCGCCCACGGGCCGTACGCCGTGCATGCGCCGGCGCCGCCGTCCGTCTTCACGCCAGCGTCGCTGCCCGTCGAGGCCTTCATGTCCGTCGAGGTGTTGGCCTTCTTGCCGCTGCCGCCGCAGGCGACGAGCGCCACCGAGAGGACGGCCGAGCCGAGGATCCGAGAGAGCGAAACGGTCATGAAGACTCCTGGTAAGTCGATATCGGCGCGGAGGCGCCGGCGCGCGGGAGATACCATGAGCGCCGGGATCGGTAAACGAAATGCTACGATGCCGCGTGGCGCCCCGCATCCTCCTCGTCACGACGGTGACGCCCGATCGCCGTGACCTCGCGCACGTCGACTTCCTCGCGCCGCTGGTCGTCGTCCCGCGCTTCGCCGAGATGAAGCGCGCGCTCCTCGGGCTCGGCCAGGTCCGGACGCTGGCGCTCACCAGCGGGCACGCGGTCGATGCGCTCGTCGGTGCGCTGCTCGCCATCGGGCACGACGTGAGGGCCCTGTTCGGCATCCGCATCGCCGTGGTCGGCGAGGGCACGGCCGAGCGCCTGCTCGGGCACGGCCTGCGCGCCGACCTCGTGGCCCAGGGCGGCGGCGCGGACCTGGCGCGCGAGATCATCGGGGCGGGCTTCGAGGGACCCGTCCTCCACCCCCGCGCCAGAGACGGCAGACCCGAGCTCGCCGACGCGCTGCTCGCGGCGGGCTACTCGGTCGACGTGGTCCATGCGTACGAGACCCATCCCGACGGCCCGGCCATCAAGGCAGCGCTCCTCCGGCACCACGAGGCGCCCTACGCAGCCATCGGCTTCACGAGCCCCCGCGGCGCGCGCGCGGTCCTCGACGTGTTCGGCGAACGGCTCGGCGTGTGCGTCGTCGGCGCAATCGGCCCCACCACGCGCGACGCGCTCGTCGATGCAGGTCTCCGCGACATCATTGTGCCCGACGCACCATCGGTGCTTGGCCTCGTGGAAGTCCTCGGCGCGGCCCTCGGCACTTGACGGTGCCTTTGCTCCCGCAGTTGCGCTAGCGTGACTCCCCACATGGCTCCCTTCGCACCGCTCGTACGGCGTCCACGCCGGCTGCGCCGCACGGACGCGCTCCGTCGCATGGTGCGCGAGCTGGCGCTGTCCACGGACGACCTCGTCTTTCCGATGTTCGTCGTCCCGGGCAAGGGTGTGCGCCGTGCCATCGGCTCCTTGCCGGGCCAGTTCCAGGTCAGCGTCGACGAGGCGGTCGTCGACGCGCAGGAGTGCGCGTCGCTGGGCATTCCGGCGGTGATCCTATTCGGCGTCCCGGCGGATGCGACGAAGGACGACATCGGCTCCGAGGCGTGGAACGACGGGGGCGAGGTGCAGCGCGCCTGCCGCGCCATCAAGCAGGCGTGCCCCGAGCTCGCCGTCATCGTCGACACTTGCTTCGACGAGTACACGTCCCATGGCCACTGCGGCGTCGTGAAGAATGGCGATGTCGACAACGACGCCACCCTCGAGAACCTCGCCCGCGCCGCGCTGAGCCAGGCCCGCGCGGGTGCCGACCTCGTCGCACCGTCGGGGATGATGGACGGGTTCGTCGGTGTGTGCCGGTCGGCCCTCGACGAGGCCGGCTTTTCGGACACGGGCATCCTCGCGTACTCCGTGAAGTACGCGTCGTGCTTCTACGGTCCCTTCCGCGAGGCCGCCGGTACGAAGAGCGACTTCGGCCACCGCAAGGGCTACCAGATGGACCCGGCGAACGCGCGCGAGGCCCTCGTCGAGCTCGAGCTGGACGTGGCCGAGGGTGCCGACATGGTCATGGTCAAGCCCGCGCTCGCATACCTCGACGTCATCCATCGCGTGCGCCAGGCCACCTCCCTCCCCGTCGCGGCGTACAACGTGTCCGGCGAGTACGCGATGCTCAAGGCCGCCGCCGAGCGGGGCTGGATCGATCACGATCGCGCGGTGCTCGAGACGCTCTCGTCCATCAAGCGCGCCGGCACCGACCTCATCCTCACCTATCACGCCAAGGAGGCTGCCCGCCTCCTTCAGAAGGGCTGACCGCGATGCTGCAGTACAAGATCGTCGAGACGTCGACGGTGACCGACGAAGAGCTCGAGCGCATCGTGAACGAGTGGGTCGAGACGGGCTGGGTCTTCGAAGGGTTTCAGTTCGTCATCCGCGAGTCGTCGAAGCGCCCCGCCATGGCCTTCGTCATCTTCACCCGCGAGCTGGAAGAAGAAGGCCCGAACTAGTCGCGCTTCTGCGCGCGGACCTCGTCGGCGGTTGGCGGCTCGGGCTGCGAGAGCAGCCACCCCACCACGGCCCCCGCGCCGAGGCACAACACCACGACGACGAGCGCACCCCGTAGCCACCCCCGCCCGCCCGTGAGCAACGGAGTCGCGTTCACGATCGGTGCCGGCACCGGGCGCGCGCTTGTTCGGGTCGCCCAGCTGGGCTCGTCGAGGTTCACCTCGACCTCGACGTTGCGCGGCGTCGGCACCACCATCGGCATCGGCGTGGAGAGCGGTCGCAGCGCAGCCAGCGACCGCTCCGAGACGTGTCGCTCCACGCGAGTCGGCGCATCGACCGGCGCTACTCCGAGGGGCGGCGTGCGACCGCGCAGCTCGTCGTGCGCGGCGGGTAGCGGAGGCTCGGCCTCCGGGAGCAGCGACGGCAGCGAGAACGTCCCGCTGTGCTCCTTCCGGCGCTCCGCGCCACAGATCTCACATCGCGTCTCATCGTCTTCGAACTCCGCGCTGCAGTTCACGCAGGCGCTCACGTAGGGCCGTGCTCTTCGAGGATAGGGCGCTCGTCCACGCGCCGAAAAGATAGCACCGATGGAAACCCTTGGCGGCGGGCTAGCGGACCACGTCGACCTGGAGTCGGTACGGCGCGGAGCGGCTCGGCAGACCCACGTGCGGCGTGTGCTCCGCGTGGGCGGCTTTCTCGACGGGGACGTGATCCTTGCGCTGGACGCACACCACGGGCGCCCCCGCCGTCTGCGGCCATGGCGCGGCGTCGAGCTTCTCGCCCGCGCCCGTGGCAGCCCGATCCGCGACGCGGGTCAGCGCGGGGTCGGTGCGGCCATGCATGCTCAGCTTGATGTCGACGCCGGCGAGCCCCGTGACCGACGCGGCGAGCGACGCCACGTGGCCGGGGACGACGTAGCAGTCGACATCGCCCGGATGCGAGAGGCGCCCGTTCATCACCGGTCCAGCCACGATGTTGGCCTCGGCGTCGTCGTTGTTCGGCTCGAGTTCCTCCTCGGGCGGCGCGGTGTCGGTCGTCGCGCGCAGGGAGTACCAGTCGCTCACGTTCTCGGTGGCCTGCTGGCTGCGCACCCACACCTCTCGCACCTCGACGTAGTAGTCGCCCGGCTTGACGTGTAGATCGAAGATGGCCTCGGCGTCGCCTTCGGCACCGGTCTCGCTCTCGGCGAGCTCGTGACCTTGGCCGTCGAACACCTGAAGGATCAGATCCATCTCGGGAATCCCCGTGACCTCCGCGGTCAGCCGCGTCGCGCCCGTCGGCACCACGAGTCGATAGAAGTCGCGATCCGACTCCTCGACGCTGCGACGCTTGCCCACCTGGCCGCGCACCGACTGACCGGATGCGATGAGGTTCGCGTGGGTCGGGTCGTCGTTCGGCTCCCGCTCCTCGACGGTGACGCGCTCGCGCGACGGGGCGAGGAACATCCACGCCCCGACGCCCGCGAGCGCGAGCAGGAGCGGCACCACCGAGTTGCCCACCCAGCGGCGCACCGTGAGACCCCGCTCGTAGCCGTCGAAGTCCTCGCGTTGCATGCGCCGCGCAATCGGCATGGCGCCGGACGAGGAGATGGACAGGTCGGACGCCCGCCGGTGGAGGCTGTCCGGTCCCAGCTCGTAGTTGATCGACGGCGACAGCGTCTCGGCAACCGCCGTGCGCATCTCCTCGGCGCTCTGGAAGCGATGGTCCGGCGAGCGAGCCATCGCGCGGAGGATCAGCGCTTCGACCTCTGCCGAGATGCCGCGCCCCTGCGCGCGCGAGCGAGGCGGGCGTAGCGTCGCGGTGAGGTGCTGAGTGAGCACCGCCACGGGCGTCGGCGCAGAGAACGGGTGCTCGCCGGTGGCCGCGCGGTATGCGAGCGCGCCGAGGCTGTAAAGATCGCTGCGTGCGTCGAGGCGCTCGGCGCGAATCTGTTCCGGGCTCATGTAATAAGGCGTTCCGAGCACCGTGCCGCGGCCGGTGACCTCGCTCATCTCTTCCACGTCCCGGAGCTTCGCGAGGCCGAAGTCGAGCACCTTCACGTGATCGCGGCCGTCGCGCGTCCTCGCGACGAGCAAGTTCTCGGGCTTGAGGTCGCGATGAATGACACCGAGCTCGTGTGCCTCGGTGAGCGCATCGAGCACCTGCGAGAGCATCGGGCCCAGCCGCGACCAGGGGAGAGCACCATCGCGCTTGAGCAGCACGCCGAGGTCCTCGCCGCGCACCAGCTCCATCACCAGATAAAGCGAGCCATGTGCCTCTCCGAAGTCGAAGACCTGCACCGTGTTCGGGTGCGACAGTCGGGACACGGCCTCCGCCTCGCGCCGGAACCGGAGCACCACCTCCGTCTCCTGGGAGAGAGATGGGTGCAGCATCTTCATCGCAGCGAGCTTGCCCATCGCGACGTGCTCGACCCGGTAGACCGCCCCCATGCCGCCCTGACCGATGCGTGCCTGGACGCGATAGCGGCCGTCGATCACGCGCCCGATGACCGGGTCGGCGTCGAGCGTCGAGTCGTGCGCAACAGTCTGCACCGCGGCAGTTCCGGGGGCGGTTCGACGCATGGCCGGGGTCGGGTGGTCGGGCCGCAGGTCGACGCCGCACGTTCCGCAGAAGCGAGCGTTGTCGTCGTCCCACGGCGCGCTGCACGACGGGCAAATCTGCGGACCGGTCACTGCACGGCCTTCTTCGCGCGGTCCAGCGCGGCGCGGACCTTCGGCGACACCGTGGCATCGTCGAGCACGAGGTTGGGCTTTCTGGCCAGCACCTCGCGGAACGCCCGATCGGCCAGGTCCTCCATCCCGAGCGCGACGTAGGAGAACGCCTTCAACCGGAAGATCTCGGCGAGCTGCGACTCGGACGGATCTTCTTCCGACAGAAGCTTGTCGAGGTTGGCCGACACCTCGGCGTACTCGCCGTCGCGATACGACTTGTCCGCCTGGACGAGCAGGCCGCCGACCCGCGCGGCGAGCTCTATCTCGCGGCGCTGCGCCTCGCGCTCCGACGCCACGGCTGCAACCTCGGGCTTCTTGCCGACGGGCGGGGCCACCGGAACCGGCGTCGACGCGGGCTGCAGGTACACCGCCCGGATCTTCACGTGCACGATGGGCACGCTCACCTTCTCGCCTTTGGCGAGCATCGGTGATGCGCGGAAGTTGTAGTCGGACAGCAGCTTGCCGCGCGACGCGTCACCGTAGAACGCGCGCGCCACGGACTGCATCGACTCGGGGGCGTCTGCGCGATGCACCACCTGGAAGGGCAGCGCGATGTCCTGCCCCTCGCGCAGCTTGTCACCGGCGTGGAGCCCGGCGAGCAACGCGAGCATCGGTGCGCGTCGCTTGTCGTCGCAGAAGCGCTGTGCAAGGAGCTCCAGCGTGTCGCCGCGCCGCACGCGATACCGCGACGCCGTGGGAATACGCAGCTTCTGGCCCGCGCGCAGCTTCGCGGTGCGGTCGAGCCCGTTGCTCTCGAGCACGATGATCGCGAGCGACCGGTTCCCGTAGTAGTCGGCAGCGACCGACTCGGCCGTGTCGCCTGCCAGCACCGTGTGCATCACGAACTTGGCCTGTGCCACCGACGACAGCGCAAGCAGGAATGCCACGACGAGGCCCCGCACTACTTCTTCTCCAGCGAGGCGTGCAGCAGCGTCGTCTCGTCGCGATGCACCTGCAGGTCCCGCTCGAGGGGCTTGAAGTACGGGTTGCGCAGCACGACGTGGTGTCCGCCTGCCGGGATGGCGAGCGGGCGGGCGAACGGCGTGGTGTCGACGAGCTTGCCGTCGATCCACACCTCCGCCCACGGGTCGACGAGAACGCGAAGGTAGCCGGGCGGGATGCTCGGCGCGGTCATGACGCGTTCCACGGCGGGCTCCCCGAGCTGCGATGTGTGCACGAAAGCAAGCCCGAGGCCCATGGCTGCGAGGAGGCCTACCTGCGACACCGCGAGCCGCTGCAGCGCGGGCCCCAGCATGCTCCGCCCGAAGGGATCGGACGCGGGTTGCCGGTAGCCTCCCGCGATGGCGGGGTGGAGCTGGGCGTCGGCCTCCTCCTGCGTGATGACCCCCTTCTCGCGCAGGTACAGCACGAGGCGTGCGTGGTAGTTGATCTCGACGCGGCGGGAGACGAAGCGCTCGAGCGCAAGCACCAGATCCTGCGTCGAGCGGTAGCGGTTCTCTTTCTTCTTCTCCATGCAGCGCGCGAGGATGCCCTCGAGCTCCCGGGGTACGAGAGGATTTAGCTTGCGCGGCTGCAGGTAGCGCTCGAGGCGAATCTTCGCCATCACGCTCTTCTGGTCGTCCTCGATGAACGGCTTCCGTCCGCAGACCATCTGGTAAAGGACGATGCCGAGCGAAAAGACATCGGAGCGGAAGTCGAGCTTGTCGCCGACGATCTGCTCCGGTGACATGTATGAAGGCGTGCCGAGTCCCGTGCCGGTCTCCGTGAGGTCTGCGAAGGCTTGGTCCCGAGCGATCCCGAAGTCCATCAGCTTCACGCCGCCGGACTTGCCGACCATCACGTTGGCCGGCTTGATGTCGCGGTGGACGATGCCGCGGTAGTGAGCGTAGTCGAGCCCGCGCGCTACCTGCATCGCGATGATCGCAGCGACATCGGACGGCAGGATGGAACACTTCTCGAGCAGGTTGTACAGGTCGACACCGTCGACGAACTCCATGACGATGAAGAGATTGCCGCGCTCACGCACGAAATCGTAAATGTGGATGATGTTCTCGTGCTGAAGCGACGAGATGGACAGCGCCTCGCGCTCGAAACGAGTGGCAAATTGCGCGTCGCCGGAGACCGAGGTTTTGAGCGCTTTGATCGCGACGGTTCGTTGCAGGCTCTCCTGCACCGCCTTGTAGACGACAGCCATGCCGCCTGCGGCGATCTCGTCGATGATTCGGCAGCCGCCGATGCGGTCGAAAGGAGGGGGCATGCGCGGGGGAGCGCGGCAGAGTATGCGTGGCGAGCTCGACCTGGTCAACGCGCTCGCCGCTGCTGGCGGCCGCTAAATCCGCGACGCGACGTCGATTTAGGTGCGCGCTCCTGGCTGGACAAGGGTGGGCGGACAGGTGCAATCGAAGAATTTTCGATTTCGTGTTGACGCACCTGCGATGGCTTGATAGATCGACGCCACACCCGATGCAGTTGGTCGAGTGACTGCTTCTCCGGAACCTCGAAGAAACAGGGTCCGAAAAGAAACAGCAGACAGATAAAGTCTCTTGCTTCTCCGGACAGTCCAGGTGTAGAACTACCGCCCGCTCAACGAACCACGAAGGGCGAGCGGGTCTAAAAAAAAGAGTCGACCCGGTGAAAAAGTTCTTGCCGAATCTGAAGTAGAAGAGTATAAGTCTCTTCCTCGCTGAGACAGTAAATACGGTCGACGCGGTGACGGTCTCTGAAAACTAAATAGTAGGTATTGACGATAGAAACAGCTCGTCCCGCAAGCGGGGACAGGCTTAGTTTGTGAGTCAAAGCAGGGCGCTGAACCAAGCGCAATCTGCAAGTGATGGGGCTTCTCTTTAGCCAGAGGAGCCTCCTAAAAAATGCTCGGCCGATTTGTCCTGTTGGCGTCGCAAGACGTCGATGGTCGCAAGTTTAAATTGGAGAGTTTGATCCTGGCTCAGAGCGAACGTTAGCGGCAGGCCTAACACATGCAAGTCGCAC
>JAYTLP010000586.1:0-4632 GCA_043729375.1 Myxococcales bacterium | reverse complement strand
GCGCCGATGTTCTTCGTGACGGCCGCGAGGTTCTGCGTGGCGACGAGGCCGTTGATCGCGGCGAGGGCCTGGGCGCTCACCGTGGAGTCCGATCCGTCGATCAGCACCAGGATCTTGGCGCCGGAGCCGCTCACCCGTCGGTCGTGATAGTCGGGGGGTATCACCACGCCAACGCGGGCTCGGCCGGCGATGATCTCGTCGCGCGCGACGTGCGGATCGGTGGTGATCTTGGCGATCTTGAAGGTGCGCGTGGCCCGGAGCTGATCGAGGAGCTCGCGGCTCTGGCGGGTCTGATCCTGATCGACCACCACCGTCGGCACGTTCTTCACCGTCTGATCGATGAAACCGAAGAGGATGAGCTGGAAGAGCGGGATCGTGAGGGCGGTGATCATCGTCGCGCGATCGCGGCGGATGTGGAGGAACTCCTTCTGGAAGACCGCGAGAAACGAGCTCCAGATCGATCGCATGCCGTTCATCGGGGGCGCCTCTCAGCTTCGGTCGGCCGGCGCGCGGGCCGCCGCCGACTCTTCGGTCAACGCCACGAAGACGTCTTCGAGCGTGGGGGCGATGTCGCGGATCGTCGTGCCGCGGAAGCCCGCGTGTTCCATGCGCGCATGGAGATCGGCGTCGGTCGTCCCGCCCTCGACGACGGAGTGCACGGCCTGCCCGAAGATGGTCGCGCTCACCACGAACGGCTGCGTGCCGAGCCAGGCGAGGGCCCGCGCGGTCTGCGAGCACTCGACCTCGATCCGCCGTGTTCCAGGGCGGTTCACGACGGGGAGCGCCTTGAGCACGTCGGGTGTGCCGCTCACCATCATCTTCGAGAGGTAGAGGTAGCCGACCTCGCCGCAGCGCTCGGCTTCATCCATGTAATGCGTGGTGACGAGGAGGGTGATCCCCTCGGCCGCGAGCTTGAAGAGCAGGTCCCAGAGCTCGCGGCGCGCTACCGGATCGATGCCCGCGGTGGGCTCGTCGAGGAAGATCACGCGGGGCTCGTGCATGAGCGCGCTGCCAAGCGCGAGGCGCTGCTTCCAGCCGCCGGAGAGCAGGCCCGCGCGACGATCGAGGTACGGTCCGATGTGCGTGAGCGCGACCGCGGCCTCGAGTCGACTCCTGAGGCGCGCTCCGGAAAGGCCGTAAATCCTCGCGTAGAACTCGAGGTTCTCCTTGACGGTGAGGTCCTCGTAAAGGGCGAACCTCTGGCTCATGTAGCCGATGTTGCGGCGGATCTCTTCGCCCTGCCTGGCCACGTCGAGGCCGAGCACGCGGGCCGCGCCCTCGGTCGGCGCGAGCAGCCCGCAGAGGATGCGGATCAGCGTGGACTTGCCGGAGCCGTTGGGCCCGAGGAGGCCATAGATCGTGCCCTTGTGGACCTCGAGGTTGACCCGATCGAGCGCGGTGAAGTCGCCGAACTTGCGGGTGACGTCGCGGACCTCGATCGCCAGCGGCGCCGTCATTTGGGCACCTGGATGAACGCGGCCATGCCGGCGCGGAGCACGTCTTTGCCTTCGCGCAGGCCGACGCGCGTGGCGAACACCTGATCGGCGCGCTCGTCGGCCGTCTGGATGTTGCGCGGCGAGTACTCGCCCACGATGTTGATGTGCTCGACGACGCCCGCGAACGTCTTGCCCGGGAACGAGTCGACGGTGACGGGGACCGCTTCGCCGATCTTGATCCGGCCGATCCGCGTCTCGGGGACGTAGATCCTGACATAAAGCTGATCGTCCTCGAGCAGGGTCGCTGCGGCCGCGTTGGGGCCGAGGATGTCGCCGGGGCGAAGGTCGAGCGTCTCGACGAGGGCCGAGCGCGGGGCCTTGATCGTGAGCTCGTCGATCAGCACCTGGATCGACGCGACGCGCCCCTCGGCGACGACGACGGCGCCCTCGGCGGCGCGGATGTCTTCGACGCGCGAGCCGGCCTGCACGAGCCGCGCGCTGGCCTGCGCCTCCTGGGCGCGCGCCGAGGCCTGGGCGATCTGCTCGCGTCGCACGCCGTTCTGGAGCTGATCGAGGACCTGCTTCTGGGCGTCGCGCTGGGCGGTGGCGCCGCGGAGCGCGGAGTCGGTGATGTCGACCTCGGCCCGGGAGATCGCGCCGCTCTCGACGAGCTTGTGCGAACGATCGGAGTCGAGCTGGGCCTTGTCGACGGCGACCTGCGCGGCGACGAGGCGCGCGTTGGCGGCGGCGACCTCCTCGTTGCGCGAGCCCGCGCGGGCCTCTTGCAGCGCGGCGGTGGCCGTCGTGGCGCGCGCCCTGGCCTGCTCGATCTCCTCGGGCCGCGCGCCGGCCTTGACCTTCTCGAGCGCGGCCTTGACCTGATCGAGCGCGCCCTGCGCGCCGAGGCGCTGCGCGTCGAGATCGCCCGGCTCGAGCTGCACGAGGACCTTGCCGGCCTCGACGTGCTCGCCCTCGTGGACGAAGATGTCCTTGATGCGGCCGCCGGTGCGCGAGCCCACGGTGATCACGCGGGCCTCGACGGTACCGCTCCACTCGTAGGGTTTGCGCGCGTCGTAGGCGCGGTAGCCGCCATACGCGAGCGCGACGAGGGCGAGGACGATCAGGGGGAAGAATCGGCGCACGGTGCGACCTTCACCGGACATCGATTCTCGAGGCAAGACTTACTTACTGCGGCCCTCGCTTCCCGGAGCGCTCGTCGAGGGCGCCGCGGCCGCGGGACCGACCGCGCGGCGGAGCTGGATCACCGCGTGGCCGACGTACGCGGTGAGCGCGACGACGAGCACGAGGGAGGCGAGCCACGATCGCGCGGCCGGTGCGCGCCCCTGCCCGGGGCCGGGGCGAAGCATCGATCAGGCGCCGAGGTCGAGGCTGTCGTCGAAGAGCTCGCCGAACGACTCCGGCGCGCCGGCGTGCACCGCGCCGAGGAAGCTCGCCGCGTCGGCGGAGCTCGCCGGTCGCGAGGTGATCTGCGCGGTGACCGCGATGACGACGGGCGCGAGATCGAGATCAACAGCGAGAGCGAGAGCGAGAGGCGGCGCCTCGCGCTGCGGCGGCGGCTCCACCGCGAGGCGAAGCTCGAGCGGGCGCGCCGGCGGCGGTGGCACGCTGCGGAGCGCCGTCGTCCGCGTCGTGGGCTCGTCGAGCGGAGTGACCGGCAATTTGCCTGCGATCCGCAGCTCTTCTTCCGTCTGCGTCGCGACGACCACCGAGGGCCCGTGGGTCGTCGTTTCCTCGTCCCAGACCGACAGCGGGGCCGATGCCGAGACCGTGATCTCGTCGTGGATCGTTGGCTTGCGCTGGCTCTGGACCTGCCCCGACTCGGGCGGGCCGTCGTCTTCGTCGTCGAGGACCAGGGCCTCGTCGACCGGTCGCGATTCGTCGCGCGGCTGCCGCGCCGACGCGGGAGGCGCCACGGCGATCGGCGCGGCCGCGGCCTGCTCGTCGGCGAGCCGCTGCGCCTCGTCGCGGGCCTGCTGCTCGTCCGCGGCGCGCTGTGACGCCTCGCGCTCGGCCTCGGCTTGTGCGGCGATCTCGCGCTCGTGTGCCTCGGCGGCCTGCTTCTCGAGGCGCTGCTCTTCGGCGGCGAGGCGGTCGGCTTCGGCCTTCGCGGCGACCTCGGCGGCGAGGCGATCGGCTTCGGCGTTCGCGGAGATCTCCGCGGCGACGCGCTCCGCTTCAGTCTTCGCGGCGGCCTCGTTCGCGAGCCGATCCGCTTCGGCTTTCGCGGCGATCTCCGCGGCGACACGCTCGGCCTCGGCCTTCGCGGTGATCTCCGCGGCGACGCGATCCGCTTCGGCTTTCGCTTCGGCCTCCGCGGCGACACGCTCGGCTTCGGCCTTCGCGGCCGCGGCTTTCGCGAGCCGCTCCGCTTCGGCTTCCGCGGCGAGGCGCGCGGCCTGGACCCTCTCGATCTCGGCCTGCGCTGCGGCGGCCTCGGCGCGACGCGAGGCCTCCTCGGCCTCTTGCTTCAAGCGCGCGGCTTCGGCCTTCTCGGCCGTCGCCGCGGCCACACGCGCCGCCTCGGCCAGGTCTTTGGCTTCCTGCGCCAGCGCCGCCGACTTCGCGCGCGCCAGCGCCTCGGCCTCGAGATGCAGCGCCTCTTCTTCGAGCAAACGCCACTCTTCGGCGCGCCGCGCGGCCTCGGCGCTCGCGGTGGCCATGCGCGCGGCCTCGGCCTTCGCGGCCGCGATCGCGGGCGATTCGTGGGTGTCTTCGTCGTCGAACGCGACGTCGATGTCGTCGTCGAGGATCAGCAGCGTCGGCCTGGAGACAGCGGCTGCGGGCACCGGTGTCTTCACCGGCTCGACCGTCACCGGGGCCTTCGCCGGCGGTGGAGGCGCGAGCGTCGGCGCCTTCTGCGGCGGCGTGATCGTCGGCACCTTCAGCACCGGCGTCGGCTTCGCGAGCGGCGCGGCGATCGTCGGCTCGTCGTCCATGTCGAACCCGAGCGGATCGTCCATCTCGAGCGTGAGCTTGCTGGGCGATGCGGTACCACCGGGCTGGGTCTTGATCCCGAGGCGATGACCGCCTTCGACGCGGGGCGCGGCCTCGGCGTAGCGGCCGGCGCCCGGAGGGAGCACGCCCGCGGCGGCGGGCACACGGGCAGGCTCGCGCGAGACCACGGCGGGCGCCGCGACGGCTGCCGCCGGAGCCGCGGCGGGCGCCGGGTCTTTCA